>NZ_JBEXCV010000133.1:0-25073 GCF_040605455.1 Embleya sp. NPDC005575
CGGCGCGCCGCCGACATCGCGCCGGCGCCGCGCCGCCACTCACCGCACCGGCCCCGCTTCGCCGACACCACCGGCGATCCAAGGAAGGCACCCATGAGCTACCGATACGCGGTCACCGACCATGTGTTCGACCTCCCCCTGGACCACCACGACCCGAGGGGCCCGCGCATCGACGTGTTCGCCCGCGAGGTCGCCGATCCGGCCCGGGCCGACGAACGGTTGCCCTGGCTGCTCTACCTCCAGGGCGGGCCGGGGGGCAAGTCCCCCCGGCCGACCGCGAGTACGCCCGGTTGGCTGCGGCACGCGACGAAGACCCACCGCGTGCTGCTCCTGGACCAGCGGGGCACCGGGCGCAGCACCCCCCTGAACGCCCGTGCCGCCGCCCGATTCCCGTCGGCCGACGAACTGGCCGACCACCTCGCGCACTTCCGGGCCGACGCGATCGTGGCGGACGCCGAGGCGATCCGCCGGAGCCTGTGTGGCGACGAGCCGTGGGAGACGCTCGGCCAGAGCTATGGCGGCTTCATCACGCTCACCTACCTGTCGCACGCCCCGGAGGGGCTGCGGCGGTGCTACGTCACCGGTGGCCTGCCCGGCCTGTCCAGCACCGCCGACGACGTGTACGCGCGAACCTACCCGCGGATCCGGGACAAGAACGCCGAGTACCGCGACCGCTATCCGGACGACGTCGCCCGGTTGCGGCGGATCGCCGACACGGTCGCCGCCGGTGGCGTGCGGCTGCCCGACAACGACCTGCTGACGGTGCGCCGATTGCGCACGCTCGGCCTGGTGTTCGGCATGGGGGACGGCTTCGAGCGGGTGCACTGGCTGCTCGACGAGGCCCTCGACGCGCGGTCGGGCGAGCTGTCGGACACCTTCCTGGCGCAGGTGATGAACCTGACCGGCTTCATCGACAACCCGCTGTTCGCGGTCCTGCACGAATCCATCTACGCCCAGGGGGACCGCCCCACCGGCTGGGCCGCCGAGCGCACCATGGCCGCACTCCCCGAGTTCGCCGAGGACGCGGACCCGCTGTTGCTCACCGGTGAGACGATCCACCCCTGGATGTTCGACGAGATCACGGGACTTCGGCCGTTCGCCGACGCGGCCGGGATCCTCGCCGAGCGCACCGACTGGCCACTGCTGTACGACCGCGAGCGACTGGCCGCCAACCGGGTCCCGGTCACCGCGGTCGTCTACCACGACGACATGTACGTCGACGCCCCGCTCTCGCTGCGAACCGCGCACGAGGTCGGCGCGGTGCGGACCTGGGTCACCAACGAGTGGGAGCACGACGGCGTCGCCGCGTCCGGAGACGCCGTTCTGTCCCGCCTGATGGACATGGCCGCGGGCCGAGCCTGACCGGCCTGCCACCCGGCCCTTCCCGCGAACGGCCCCGCACCGCGACGCCCTCGACGCCGCACCGGTCGCCACGTCCCACTGGAGTGGCCTCGCCCCGCGCGGGCTCACGACACCAGGGTCTGCTCCTTCGACTCGGTCAACTGCACGGTGCACAGGCCACCACGCTCGGCCTTGACGTTCGTCACCTCGAGCTGGGTGCCCGGCAGGAGGATGAATTCCTCCTCGTCGGTGAACGCGGAGAAGCGGCGGATGCCCACGGCCCGGGCCGGGAGCACCTCGAAAAGTGTGCGCTTGCCACGGCTGCCGAGGAACGCCCGCGCCACGCCCGGTTCGGACGTGCACGAGGACACACCCCACCACGTCACCGTCCGGCCGAGCGGGTACTGCGCCCGCAGGTCCAGCGCCACCCCGCGCCACAACGGCTCCGTGCGGGCGGGAAGCCGCGACACCGCCGAGAACAGCAGCCGCAGATAGGGGAGGTAAGGCACGACCTTGCTTCGGTCCGGGGCGCGCAGAATGGCGTTGATCTCCCGGTAGAACGTGGACTCGCAGGTATAGAGGTACAGAGCTGCGATCGCGTCGGCGGACAGGCTGTCGACCACCTCGTCCGCCCGCCTCTTCCCGAACTCGTGCGAGCGCTCGACGTGCCGGTCGAGGCCGGACAACAGTTCGGCGACCGGGCCGACGGCATCGCGGAAGCCCATGAGCGCGGTGTCGAACACACCGGTGATCGCCGGGAGATCGAGCCCCTCGTCCTTGACGCTCGCGAGTCGTTCGAGGTAGAGCTGGTGCAATTCCATGGTGGACGCGATGAACGCGCCCATGCGTTCGGCCGTGTCGGCGTTCGCTCCACCCGTCCCCGTTGTGGCCTTGTTCCACCCCCGGCTCGGCAGCCAGTCGATCCGGTCGGCGCCCAGGGACGCGAGGGCGTCGTTCACCACCGCGAAGTGGTCGCCGTCGCAGAATATGTCCCCCTGCGCCGCGGGATTGGCATGGTCGATATGCCGGACTTCGACATCCGGGTATTTCTTCTGGAGCCTGAGCACGACCTTTTTCAGGTTGCGCGCGTGCGCCCCCCACCACGCGAAGACGACGCTGCGGTCCTCCTCGTCGGCGTTCTGCTTGGCCTTGAGGATTCCCTCCACGATCCCCTCGACGACCGGACGCCAGAATGCCGTGTGTCGATCGGGCCCCTTCGCCCCGTCGCTATTGGCGGTGAGTGCCGCGTTCAACAGCAGAACGCCTTGCGTGAGCATCGCCTGGAACCATTCAGGCGGTTGCACGGTGTCCTGCTTCGCCAACAATGCGCGAATATCGGCGATGGGGGTCTTCTTGGGAATCCCGTATTTCCACATGGCCGCTGCCTTGATGATGCAGCGAATGCTGACCACCCTGCCGAACTGGCTGTCTTTCCAGTCGTGGAAGGTGTTGTCGAACATGGCGATACCGGTGGCGCTCTCCGGTCGCGGGTAGGGATTCTGACCGAAGACGACGACCTTCCACTTGTGCGGCGGATTGGGCTTGAGCGCCTGGAAGGTCAGTTCACGGACGGGGACGACCTCGGGGCCGCGGCCCGGGCCGATGAACGCGGCCGCGTCCGGCTGCGCCTCGATGACCGGCTTCAGCAGCGGGAGCCACGGCTCACCGCCGCCCTTGAACAGGTCGGCGAGGGCCAGCGGATCGTTCGGGTCGGGCAGGGCGGAGGCGTTGGCATCGCTCATTGTGGGGTCGCTCCGAATTATCGAACCGTGCTGATATGGGCATGATCGGCGAGGCGGTCGATTTCCGTGCGAAAGCCCTTGAGTCGATGACAAAGGGCTCAAAACGCCCACGCATTCGGGCCGACGAGTGCTCTCGACGACGGCATCGGTGTCAAGGCGTGATTCGCGGAAATCTCGCGGCAGGCTAGCACCCGGTCGGTGCGCTCGCAATCGTGAAGATAGGGTGTGAACCGCCGCCGAATCGCATTGTCGGTGGGACGCGGTAGCGTCGTGGGCGGTGGAAGATGTATTCGGCGATCGGAGTGAGTGGGTTATGACGGTAAATCGTGCGCAGTCGCCGCTCGGAGTAGTGCTGACCGATATCAATGCCGACGTGGTGCAGGCATGGCGGGCGGCGTTCGCGGACACTCCCGGGGTCGAGATTCGAAAAGGTTCGATCCTCGACGAGGACGTCGACGCCTGGGTTACCCCGACCAACTCCCGGGGCCGTATGGACGGCGGGGTCGACGCGGTCATCAAGCGCCACCTCGGAGCGGGCATCCAATTGCGCGTACAGCGGGCGATCCGCGACCGGTTCGCGGGCGATCTCCCGGTGGGAAGCGCGGTGTGCGTCTCGTCCGGCGCCACCACCCCGAAATTCCTGATCTCGACCCCGACGATGGAGACGTCGTCGCAGAACGTCAGCGAGACGCTCAACGTGGCCCTGGCATGCGCCGCCGCGTTCCAGGCGATCCACCGGCAGAACGAGGAGGCACCCGGCAGTATCGCGTCGGTGGCACTGGTCGGCATGGGCGCCCGGACCGGCCGGGTGCCGGCGCGGGTGTGCGCGAATCTGATGTGGACGGGTTACACGTTGTTCAACGACCACTACTTCGAGGACTACGACGACCTGCGCAGCACGATCGTCGCGCAACTCGACGACCTCGAGGCCGCGCCCGCCGAAAAGCGCGTGCGCATCGAGCCGCCCAAGCGCCCCACATCCCGTCGCTGACCCGCCGCAGGCCGGCCCACCCACCCGGGCGGGCAACGGCCCCGCCGCAGCCCGTGGTCGGACGTGGTGGCAACAGACTGCGTACAGGTCACCCCGCACCGACCGAACGACGAACTCCCGGATCATCGCCGACATCGCGCGGGCGGCCTCGTCGAACTCGATCCTCGCGGATCGGGCGCTGCTCAGGAATCGGTAGGTGGAGTCGTGCGGTCCGCCGTCTCGGAGCCGTCGGGTTCGCCGTGCCGGTCCGCAGTCGCGAGTTCCTGGAAGACGGAGATGTGCAGACCGGCGGGCGCGTCCAGCCTGGAGTTCAGGGATTGCCACGGCGTGACGGTGGGCGGTGCGACCTCGGTGGCGCCCGCGTCGACGAGGCGATCCGTCACGGCGCGGCCGTCGTCGACCTCGAAGGCGACCCGGATCCGGGGAGCGACCTGACGTCCGACCTCGATGTCGTCGATCATCCGCTTCTGCTGCGGGTTCGCGATCTCCAGCGTCGCCCGCCCCGCATCGAGAATCGCGACGCGGGCACCTTTGTCCCCGGAGAAGGCCGCCTGCTCGGGCAGACCGAGAGCATCCCGGTAGAAGGCCAACGCGGCGTCGAAGTCGTCCGCCTCGACGACCAGGCGCAACTGACGGACGGGCCGCGCCTTCGCATCTTCGGGATGCGTCATGTTCACTCCTGGGATGGGCACCGCACGCTTCGCCACACGCCCGGCGGTGCGAGTCGTACGGGCAAAGGTCCGACCCGGACGGATCGCACGGCTCCACTATCGCGGTATCCGACCTTCGGTGCCGCGCTGCGGTGGTCGTGACCGGAGCCGATCGCCATCGATCGCGGCCGGCCGGAGCTACAGTGGAGGTGTCAGAGGGCGCTCGGGGTCGCCCGCCTGCTCGGGGTAGTCGCTCGGCACCGGAGTGGGCCATGATCCTGCTTTTCGTTTTCATCGTCGTTGGCGCCGTCGCCGCCTTGGCCGCGCTGCTCGCAGGGACCGGACTGCGGGTGGTCCGCCAGTACGAGCGCGGAGTGGTGTTCCGTCTGGGCCGCGTGCAGGAACCGATCCGCGAGGCCGGTCTGACCCGGATCGTGCCGATCGTGGACCGCATACGCAAGGTCAACACCCAGATCGTGACGATGCCGGTCCCCGCCCAGGACGGCATCACCCGTGACAACGTCACCGTCCGCGTCGACGCCGTCGTGTACTTCCGGGTGCACGACCCGGTCAAGGCGACGGTCGAGGTGCAGAACTACGAGTTCGCGGTGTCGCAGGTCGCCCAGACGTCGTTGCGGTCGATCATCGGCAAGAGCGACCTGGACGACCTGCTGTCCAACCGCGAGGCGCTCAACCAGGGCCTGGCACTCATGATCGACTCGCCCGCGGTGGGCTGGGGCGTGGAGATCGACCGGGTGGAGATCAAGGACGTGGCCCTGCCGGAGTCGATGAAACGGTCGATGTCCAGGCAGGCCGAGGCCGAGCGCGAACGGCGTTCGCGCATCATCACCGCCGACGGCGAGTTCCAGGCATCGCGCAAGCTCTCCTCCGCCGCGGACGTGATGGCGCGCAGTCCCGCGGCGCTGCAACTGCGGCTGCTCCAGACCATCGTCGAGGTCGCGGCCGAAAAGAACTCGACCGTCGTGTTGCCCTTCCCGGTGGAACTCCTGCGATTCCTGGAGAACGCGACCGCCGCGTCCGTCCCGGACCTCGCGCCGATCGGCCGCCACACGGCGACGCGAACGGGAAAGGCGCCGACCTTCGTGCGCTCACCGATGCCGTCCCGTGCTCGTCCGCATCCGCATCCGCATCATCTGAAGAACCGGGGCATCCGGCGCGCGGCGGACCCGCCGATGACGCGTGGCGGTTCGGTGGCCTCCGCGAACCGTTGACGGGCGACCGGCGCGGTCCATTCGGCGTAGCCCGGCGTGCGAGAGGGTCGATCGGGCTGGTCGACTGGGCGACACCGCAAACAACCCCGCACCGGAGGCCGACGTGGCGATCATCGTACTTCTCGAAATGCCCGGCGTGACCCAGGCCATGTACGAGGCGAGCGCAGACCAGGTGACCGGCGGTCGCGGCCCGGTCAAAAGCCCCTCCGACTGGCCGGTACCGGGCCTCATCTCGCACACCGCCGCTCCCACCCCCGAGGGCTGGTTCGTCGCCGACGTGTGGGAATCCGAGGAGGCGTTCCAACGGTTCAGCGAGATCATCATCCCGATCCTGCGCGGCCTCGGCGCTCCGGACATCCAGCCGAAGATCCACCCGGTGTTCACGATGGTGACCGGGTAGCGCATGCGGTGACCCCGCGGCCCGCCCGGGCGGAGGCTCGCCGGGACGGGCCGTCCCCCTGCCATCCGCCGTCGGGTGAACCTCGCGGCGCAGGCGCCGCGACGGTGACGGCTGGGTGGGTCCACAGAAGGCGGCGGGGTTCGTGGCGGCCCGGCCTCCCAGGGGCGGCCCGCCGCTGCCGCCGCCGGGACGCACCGAACTCGGGCACGTGGCAACGTTTTTTGTCGGCAGTACCCGGCACCGCGCCGCAGGTCCGAGGCGCGGGTGGCCGGTTCGGTCAGTTCGTGTCCCGGCCGACCCGTTGCGTTTCCCGAAGGACCGCCCAGGCGTCCGCCACGGGCCCCAAGTGGCCCAGCTTGTCGGGGTTGTTCACCGCGCGGATCGTCTGGATCCGCCCGTCGAGGATGTCGAGCGTCAGGGTGTTGAGGACTCCGCCGTCCCGGTCGCGGAGGATCGCTCCCGGCCGGCCGTTCACCTGGTGCGGTTCCACGACGCCACCGATCCGGATGAACGAGGGGACGACGGCGGCGAGCAGCCGGGCCACGTTCTCGGCGCCGACGACGCCTCCGGCCCACTGCGGAGCCTTGCCGCCGCCGTCGCCGACCAAGTGCGCGTCCGCAGCCAGGAGTTCGCGTAGCCTGTCGAGGTCTCCCTCCCGGAAGGCGTCGAGGAATCGCTCGGCAAGTTCGGCGCGCTCGCGTCGATCGGCCTCGAACCGTGGCCGACCCGCGTCCATGTGGCGGCGCGCCCGCACCGCGAGTTGGCGGCACGCCGCCTCCGAGCGCCCCACGGCCGTGGCGATCTCCGGGAAGCCGAAGGCGAACACCTCGCGGAGCACGAAGACGGCGCGTTCGAGGGGGCTGAGCCGTTCGAGCAGCAGCAGGGCCGCCATCGACAACGAGTCGGCCAGTTCCGCCGAGCGCTCCGGGTCCTGGTAGGGATCGGTCAGCAAGGGCTCCGGGAACCACGGCCCGATGTACTCCTCCCGCCGGACGCGGGCCGAGCGCAGCACGTCGATCGAGATCCGGGTCACCACGGCCGACAGGAACGCCTTGGTCGAGGCGGGCCGGGTCGGGGAGGTCTCGTAACGCAGCCAGGTCTCCTGGACCGCGTCCTCGGCCTCACTCACACTGCCCAGGATGCGGTACGCGATCGAGAACAGCAGCGGCCGCAGATCCTCGAACTCCTCGGCCCGCCTCACGCCGACGCCTCCTCGGCGGCGCCCGTCGCCATGACCGTCACCCGGCGACCCCGCGCCATCGGCCGCGGCAGCAACCGCCGCCCCCGCACCCCGGTCCCGACCGCCACGAACACCCGCATGCCCATCACCTTCCCGATCGGAGCCCGTCTTTGACACCCGAGACGAGACAGCCCCGCCGCCTGTGACATCGGAGGCCGGCAACGAGAAGGCCGTGGGGTCGGGCATTGGACGACATCGGGCCTTGTCGAACGAGTCGCGCATCCGGATCACGCCACTTCGGCGCAGGCCGCCGGCGCGTGGGAGCAGGCCACGGTTCCGGAAGGGTGCGCCGTGGCCGCGACCCATCCCGTCGATCGCGCCCGCGAGGACGGGGAAGGCGTAGGAGAGGATGCCCCAGCTGGTGGTCTCGGGACGCACAGCCCGTCGCCCGGGTGGCCGTGCACCCGCCCGGTCGTGAACCCGACCCCGGCTCCGATGGTGACCGGCTCGGGGGCGGGTGTCCCGCAGCACGACGCCGCGACCGGCTCCGGCTCGGCAGCAGCCGGGGTTCCGCAGCAGGAGGCTTCCTCGACGACCGGCTCCGGGGCGCACGTCGAGCCGCAGCCGCCGGCTTCGTCCCCTGCTGGTGACGCCGATGCGTCTGCTCGCCTCGGCCGGCCCCGAGGGCCTGGACGCCTGCCGCACCGGCGCCGACTGCGGCTGACGCCGTCGGCAGCCGCGCACCTCGTGATTGCCGGCCCGTCGGGTCAGCCCGCCGCGAGAACGCCCGCGAGCATGGCCAACGCCGGCGGATCGATCCGGTAGTACACCCACGTCGCTCGACGCTCGCTGGTCACCAGCCCGGCCTCGCGCAGCTTCTTCAGGTGATGACTGACCGTCGGCTGCGACAGGCCCACGTCCGGCAGGTCGCACACGCACGCCTCGCCGTTCGCGTGCGAGGCGATCGCCGAGAACAACCGCAGCCGCACCGGATCACCCAACGCCTTGAACATCACCGCCAGGCGCTCCGCGTCCGGTACCCCCAGCACCTCGCGCACCACCGGGGGGCAGCATGACGCCCCGCTCGACCCGACCACGTCCAACTCCAGAGACTTCGACATTCTTCGATATTGACAGATGTCGAATCAAGAGCCAAACTCTCCTGTATCGACGAATGTCAATACAGAAGGTCGACATGGTGAACGCCGTCATCGAAAACGCCCGCCGTACCCTGCACGCGGCCCGTGCCCGCCGCCGCGAACGCCGCCTGGACGACGTCGTCCTGCACGCGGGCACCGGCGAGGTCTGCGACAACCACTGCCGCGCCCGAGCCCACCGGGAGCGCACCCGCGCGTCCGTGTACTCCCGCTGAACCGTCCATCCGACCACCCCGCACCAACCGGAGGATCACCATGTCCCGCGTCCAACTCGCTCTGCGCGTCGCCGACCTCGACGCCTCGATCGCCTTCTACACCAAGCTCTTCGGCACCGAACCCGCCAAACTCCGCGACGGCTACGCCAACTTCGCCGTCGCCGAGCCGCCGCTCAAGCTCGTCCTCATCCAGGGCGAGCCCGGCAACGACACCGTCATGGACCACCTCGGCGTCGAGGTCGAGTCCACCGACCAGGTCACCGCCGCCACCACCCGGCTCGCCGACGCGGGCCTGGTCATCCGCGAGGAGAACGACACCACCTGTTGCTACGCCCTCCAGGACAAGGTCTGGGTCAGCGGCCCCGGCAACGAACCCTGGGAGGTCTACGTCGTCAAGGCCGACGCCGCCACCCTGGCCAAGGACACCGACAGCACCTGCTGCCTCCCCGCCACCACCACCGACTCCGGCGACCCCATCCCCCTCGCCGCAGGCGCCGGCACGGGCGAACCGGCGAGCGGCTGCTGCGGTTGACCCCGCAGGTCGGGTAGGCGGCGCGCAGGATGCGCCGACGCACGCGAGGAGACGCCGGCATCGTGGTTCGCGCGCCGGCACGAGGACCTTCGTTCGGCAGCCGAACCGATGGTTCGCCGGGGCGGGCAAGCGTGCGGAGGTTTTTCGGCAGAGGTGCCGCCCGATTCGATCGTGTGCCGTCGGGTAGCCGGAGGTGGGAGGCGAATCATGAGTACGACCCACACCGAAGACCGACGGGTGAACGCCCTGCTGTCCGAGGCGGGAACCACGTACGCCGAAGAAGCGGGCATTCGCGTCGCGGACACGCCCGCACCGCTGTGGCAATTGTTGGTGCTGAGCAACCTGACGGCCACGCGGATCAAGGCGTCGATCGCCGTCCACGCCGCTCGCGAGCTGTTCGACGCGGGCGGCGGGACACCCAAGGGCATGGCCGAACTGACCTGGCAGCAGCGGGTGGACGCGCTCGGGCGGGCGCACTACGTGCGCTACGACGAGGGCACCGCGACCCGGCTCGGCGAGTGCGCCGACCTGGTCCGCGAACGCTACGGCGGCGACCTGCGCCGGCTCGCCCGCGACGCGGACAAGGAGCGCGACCGCGTCGAGGAGCTGCTCCGGGCGTTCCCCGGTATCGGCCCGTCCGGCGCCCGTATCTTCTGCCGCGAAGTCCAGGGAATCTGGCCGTTCCTGCGCCCGGTCCTCGACCGGAAGGCGCTCGACGGCGCGGGCCGCGTCGGACTCCCGCAATCGCCCGAAGCCCTGGCCGAACTGGTCGACGGCGACGACCTGGCGCGATTCGCGGCGGGACTGGTGAGAGTCGAACTGGACAAGCGACTCGTGGACCGGGTCAAGGCCGCCCCGTGATTCGCGTGCGGTGCGCGTGACCCCGGATGTGCCTCGGATGCGCACATGCGCACCGGATGGGCATCGGACGTGCGACGGATGTCCGTGAACGGGCGGGGCGGTCCGCCCCGGCACCCGCCCTCGGCCGCACCCGCCGTGCTGTGCGGGCGCGCGGCGACGGCGCCGGCCGGCGAGGAGGTTACTCGCTCGCGGGGTCGCCGGTGCCCATGATGTCGATGTGGTCGGGGTGTCCGGCCCCGATCCGGATGCCGACCACCAGGAATCGGCCGCGCGTACCGCAGGGGAGGCACAGTCGTCCCTGACCGGCCCGGTAGATCTCGTGCAGGTCCGGGCGGGCCGCCGGGCTCTTCGGGCGGAGCGTCGCCGTCCAGCCGATCGGTGTCGCGTCCGGTCCCGGGTTGTAGAGGTGTTCCTCGTCCGCGTCCACGATGGCGTGCACGCCGATTCGCCGTCCGCTCGGCAGGACCACGGTCGCCGAGCCCTCGTGATCCTTCATGGGTGCCAGTCTGGTCCGTCGCAGGTGCTTCGGCACGCGGAAAAAGGGCGTGTCGCACTGCGAATGTACGTTGCCACGATTCGTGTTCGCCTTCGTCCTTTCAGTCGGGGCGACGAGCCGACGCCCTCTTCCATTGATGCACGGATCGCCGCGATCCGGATCGCACGCGCTTGGTGGTGTGGGCTTCGGTGGGTCAAGCGGGGGCCGTGAGGCGGTTCTCGTCGGGAGGCACCGTGTGTTTGGGGTCGTGGGCCGAGGCCACGCGTGAGTGCAGTGCTTGCACGCCTGTGCGATCCGGCAGGCGGGTGGTCGAGGCGACCCGCACGTGCGGCCCGGGTGTTCAGCCGACGTTGTGGGGAGTTGCCGACGTGGTTTGGGGGAGCAGCCATCGACGAGCGCGCGGAGTCCCAGGGGATACGTGCCCGGGCCCACTCAGGACTGGGTCACGCTCCCATCGTCGGCAACGTGGAGGTGCGCGCGGTAATCGACGCCGCATTTCGCGCCCTTTTGGATCCTTCGCGGCGTGACGGTGAGCCGCGAGACCACAGGGGTGGCGGTGGAGATGCTCACCTGCACCGTGGTCTCCACCGGCGCCGCCGTCAAGACGGAGTCGAGCACGCGGCCGACCCGGTCGGCTCCCTCCCGTGCGGGCAGCAGCGTCACCAACGGTTCGTGGCACGACCCCGCGCGACAGAAGCGGATGGACATGTCGGTGACCCGGTCGGCCAAGCCGGGAGCGATGTCGATCGCCATGGGAGGCGACCAATCGGCGGTGCAGACGACCTCCGGGTCCGGCGCCGCACATGCTCCCACAACGGCAGCTGTGCCGAGGATGGCCGCGGCCCTCGATAATCCTCTGCGCACGATTCGTATCCATTCCTTGTGCCGGGTCGAGTCGCACCGCCCGCTTCGGAGGCGAACGTCCGGCGGGTAGCGCGGTGGAGTACGCGTTTTCGTCGTCGGGGATCAACCGCGGGATCGCTGGGACGCCTTGATCATGGCATCCAGCCGGCAACGCGGTGGCCGGGGCGCGCGGCTGATGATGCGGGTATGGGTATATCCGAAGTTCGTCGCGATGTTCTGGTGGCCGGCGCGTATTTCGCCGATCTGATCTTCCGTGGGTTGCCCCGTACGGTGGCCGTGGGGCGTGAGACGTTCGCGGGTGGGTTCGAGATGTTGCCCGGTGGTGCCTTCAACCCCACGGTGGCGCTGCACCGGCTGGGGGACGACGTGGTGTGGGCCACCGATTTCGGCGACGACGAGTTCAGCCGGCACGTCCTGGCCGGGGCCCGCGCGGCGGGGCTGGACGAGTCCGGATTCCGCCACCACCCGGGGCCTTTGCGCAGTGTCACGGTCGCGCTCTCGTATGCCGCCGACCGGGCCATGGTCAGCTTTCAAGACCCGGTGACTCCGCGCCCGGTGGACGAACTGGTGCGTGCGCATCGGCCGAACGTCCTCGTACTGCCCGAACTGCGGCACGGCCCGGGGGTCGCGGAGACGCTGCGTGCGGTGCGTGATTCGGGCACGCTGGTCTTCATGGACTGCCAGGACGTCCCGGTCACGCTGGAGACGGCGACCGTGCGCGAAGTCCTGGGCCAGGTGGACGTCTTCGCGCCCAACATCGACGAGGCACTGCGCCTCACGGGGGCCGCCACGGCGGACGACGCGGCGACGTCGTTGGGCGAGTTGGTGGGCACCGTCCTGATCAAGCGCGGCGAACAGGGTGCGTTCGCGCTGCGGGCCGGGACCCGATTCACCGTTCCCGCCGTGCCGGTTCGCGTCGTGGACACCACCGGGTCCGGCGATTGCTTCAACGCCGGGTTCGTGCACGGTGTTCTCGCCGACTGGGATCTGCCCCGATGCCTGGCGGCGGCGGTGGCCTGTGGATCGGCGGCCGCCACGTCGCCGGGGTCGGACGGGGCCTTGGACGCCGGCGAATTGTCCGCGTGGCTTGCGATGGTCGAGCCCGTGTCGTCGACCTGAGCAGCGCATTCGAGCGCCGCACCGCACAGATCACCTTTGGTGGTCGCGACACTCCCCACGGTTTCCCGCGCGTGTTAGCGTTCGCTGTCGTCGGTCTACCACGCCTTCCGGCTCATCGGGCGGAGGGCGTTTCGTGTGCGTCGACCGGCGTCCGCTCGCGGGTGAGGTGTTCGGGGCATGCGAATCCGGTCGGTCGGGGGTATGCGCGATGAAAGTCCTGGTCACCGATCTGGACGGCACGTTGTTGGGCGGCACGGACGCCGAACGCCGTCGGCTGCACGGGATTCTGTTACGTCATCCGGAGATCACGGTGGTTTTCGCAACCGGCCGCGGACTGGCCTCGGTGCGCGAAGTGCTTGCCGATCCGCTCGTGCCCAGGCCACGGTGGATCGTCGCCGACGTCGGAGCCAGCGTGGCCGACGGCGGGGACCTGAGCACCGTCACGGATTTGCAGGCCCGGTTGCGCGCGGGCTGGCCAGGTGCGGCCCGGGTGCGCGACGCGCTCTCCGGATTCTCCGCCCTGACGTACCAGGACGGGGTGGCGCAGGAGGGACGCTGTTCCTTTCACCTGCGTCCGAGGGGCCTGACCGGCGAACTCATCTCCGCGGTCGCCGCGTTGGGGTGCGCGTGGGCGTACTCGGCCGATCGGTACTTCGACGTGCTGCCTCCGAGGGCGAGCAAGGGTGCCGCGGTGGAGGCCTTGGCCCGCGCGCATGGTTGGGTACGCGCGGATGTGCTGGTCGCCGGCGACTCGCTCAACGATCTGTCGATGTTCGCGATCGGCGCGCACGGCGTGGTGGTCGGTGGCGCCGAACCCGCCCTCGATCGGGCGGTGGCCGGGGACGAGGCGGTGTATCGCACCGAGCATCACGGCGCGGCGGGGATCGTTGCCGGATTACGGAACCTGGGTTGGGTGGCGCCGGAGCACGCGTTGGTCGTGGGCTATCACCGGCCGCCCCGGGTGTGGACATCGACGGGTTGGCGCGCTCCGACCAGCCCGAACGGAATCCTGCCGACGTTGTGTGCCGTTCTGGGCGCCGAACGCGGGGACGACCCCGACGTCTCGGCCCTGTGGGTCGCGGGATCGGTGGTCGACGACGACCTGCCCGGCCCGGACGTCGAGGAGCACGATCTTCGGCCTGCCCTGTCGTTGCAACGGTTCGATTCCGCCGCATGGTCCGCGTACTTTCACCGAGCCTGCAAGGAGACGTTGTGGCCGGCGCTGATGTCGCAGCCGGAACGCATGTGCTTCGACAGCGCGGCCTGGATCGAGTACCGAACCGTGAACCGCCGCTTCGCCGAACACATCGCGGACCGAGCCGCCGAGCGGGCGACCGTTTGGCTGCACGACTACAACCTGTGGCTCGTGCCGGGACTGCTGCGTGCCTCGCGGCCGGATCTGCGGGTGGGCCTGTTTCACCACACGCCCTTCCCGCCGGTCCGGGTCTTCGAGGCGCTGCCGGTCGCGGCCGAGGTGCGCACGTCCCTGACGGCGCTGGACTGGGCCGGATTCCAGACCGAGCAATTCGCCGCCAACTTCCGCGCCACCCTGGGCGAGACGGGTACGGCGCCGCGCGTGGGCGTGCATCCGCTGGGCGTCGACCGCGAGGCCATCGACGCGCTGGTACGGGCCCGAGGGCCAGGCGCGCCATCCTTCGCGGGGCATCTGGTGCTTTCGGTGGAGCGCCTGGACTATGTGAAGGCCCCCGAGCGCAAGGTCGCCGCCGTCGCCGCCCTCCTCGCATCCGACCCGGCCCTGCACGGCCGCCTTCGGTTCCGACTCGTCTGCCCACCACCCGAACCCGGCATCACCGCCTACGACTCGACCCGCGCCGCCCTCGAACACCGCATCGCCGACGTGAATGATCGGTTCGGCACCGCGACCTGGCAACCGGTCGAGTACCTCCCGCACAACCTCTCGTTCGTCGAGGTGCTCGACGAGTATCTCGCCGCAGACGTGTTCTGGGTCACGTCGCTACAGGACGGAATGAACCTCACGGCGAAGGAGTTCGTGGCGGCACAGTCGGCCGCGGGCGGCTCCGGGGTGCTGGTGCTGTCCCGTTATGCCGGAGCAGCCGAGCAACTCGGCTGCGGCGCGCTTTTGACGGATCCGCGCTCGCCGGCCAACCTCGTGCGGGCCCTGCGGCGGGCCCTGCGCATGCCCCGGCGCGAACGATGTGCCCGCATGATTCGCCTGTCCACGGCCCTCGGCCACGAGCACCCTCGACTCTGGGCGGCCGGAATCATCGCCGCCATCGAGGGCGACCGCCCCCCGGGCACACCACCCGTCGCAGCTTCGGCCGCGAGCAGTGCTTGACGCCCGCCGTACGCACGCTCTCGCGGGGCGACGTCGCACCTCTGCCGCACTGCCCCCGGGTTCTCCAGGGCGGCGGCCGGACGCCTCCTCACGCGCAGTCGGCGAAGTCGTCGGGCGTCGGTGGGGTGTTCGGGGGTCGAGGTCGTCGGCGGTCGCTCGTGGGTGCCGGCCCGGTGGGTGCGGGGGCTCGGTGACAAGCGCGTAAGGCGGCTACGCCGTCGGCTCTTCCGGGAAATCGTCGGTGGGTAGGCCGAGGAGAACGCGGATGCGGTAGGGGAGATCCGAGTCCGAGTCCGAGTCCGTGTCGTCGTTCAAGGTCTGCATCGCGCGGATGAACTGATTGAGGTTCTTCGCCTCGGCGACCTTGAGCCAGCCGGGTCGGAGGGCCATGTTCGCGCGCGCGAGCGCGTCCGCGAGCGGGGCGACGTCGGCCGGCCACGGGGTCGCGGCGAGTTGACGGGACTCCTCGTCCTCGGCGGCCAGCCGGGCGGCGACGAGGTCGCGCAGTTCGGTCCACGGGCGGCGGTTGCGGACCGCCGTGCCGAGCGCGTTGACGGCTCGATTTCGTCCCGCCGCGATCTGCTCGTACCGCCGGGCGGCCTCGGCGCGCGTCAGCGTGGCGCCCGTACGCGGCGGCAGGGAAAAGGGGGTCGAGCCGGGGCCGGTGGGGGTGACCGAGGACGCGGTGGATCGGGGGCGGGCATCGGCCGCGACATCGGCCGCGGCCGAACAGCCTGTGGCGAAGGCGGATATCACGGCCGCGGTCGCGAGAGCGGCGAGCATGGTACGGCGATTGTCGATCACGAAGACGTGAGCATAGATCCTGTGCTTCCCGGCACCGCGGGCAGGGCCACGATTGGGGCCGGAGCGCCGGACGGGGGCGAACTCGGCGGGGCGGCACAGCCGTTCACGAGGGCAACCGCGCCGTGTGCCCGGCACCCGGGCGGAGATCGATGTGCCCGTCGGCGTGGGGCGCTGCGCCGGGTTCCGCACGCACCGCCGGCTTGCGCACGCACTGGCGGGCTCCGGCCGCGAGCGGGCGCCGAGGCGGTCGGGCTTGCCGGGCCAACCCCTCCCGCGGACCGGGTACCGACCCGGCGACGCCTGACGCGCGGTGGCGGGAGCGAAAACCGGGTGCGTCGCGGGGGCGGCCAAGGCAGGATGCGGCCGTGGCATTCGATCCCGAACTCCTCGGCCTGTGGGACTCCGGCCCGTACGACCTGGGCTCCATGGAGAACAGCCAGGTCGCGTTCCTGGCGGACGGCGACGGTTGGACGTACTGGCACAACGCGGCTGGCGGCCAGTCGGTCGGCGCTTTCCGCTGGTCCAATCCGGAGCCGAACACGCTGGTGATTCGGGAGAAGTGGGACGCGTGGGGGGAATGGCGCGGCGACGAACCGGGGTGGCGGACGATGTCCCTGTCCGACCGGCCGCCTGCCGTGACCCGCTACTGGATCAATGCGATCACCGTCGTCCGAGGCATCGGCCCCTTCGTCGGAGTGCTGTTCCGCGATCCGGTCGAGGGCACCCGGGGATACAAGCTTCTGGAGCGCACCGTGACCGCCCGGGACTGCCCGGCGTACGAACTGGTCACCGGCCCCCTGCCGGCGCGGATCCACGCAGCGGCCACGTCCGACTCCTGAACGCGGCGTGACACCATCTGGTAGAAGGGACGCCATGACTGCCGGCACAAGACTCGAACGGCGCATCCGACGCGACTTCCCCGAACCGGGTTCCGCACCGGAGATCCTGCGCATTCTGAACGCCCTTCCGGACGCCGCGGGGTATGACCAGGAGGCGCTGCGCAGCGAGCGTGTCCGTGCCGCGATCGTCCTGCTCGCCGAAGGCGACATCGCCGGCTTCCGCCGAGCCGTCGAGCTCGCGAAGGCGGACTGGCGCGACCTGCTCGTCGCAGCGGAACTCGCCGATGCGCACTGGCCCGACCGTCTCGACACCGAACTCGGCCCCGAGAACTACGGCGCTCGACCCTGAAAGCGCCCACCGACACACGCAACGAACGCGGCACCGCCCGCCGGCAGCGCAGCGCGCCGTACCGACCCACGCAACCGAACCGCACTCCTGATCACCGTGCCACCGTCGAAAGGCCGACCCGACGGCTCAGCGCTGGATTCTCGGCCCCGAGCCCGTCGATCCACGCACGATGAGTTCGGGCCGAAAGACGAACTCCGACCGAGGCGCCGGGATCCCGGCCAACTCGTCGAAGAGCGCGCGGACCGCCGCCAGTCCGATGGCCTGCACCGGCTGGCGGATGGTGGTCAACGGCGGGTCGGTGTACGCGATGAACGGCGAGTCGTCGAAGCCGATCACCGAGACGTCGTGCGGTACCGAGAGGCCGCGCTCGCGAATCGTGGTGATCGCGCCCAGGGCCATCACGTCGCTCCCACACACCAGGGCGGTGGCGTTGCGGTCGAGCAGCGTTCGGGCGCCGGCGGCACCGCCCTCGAAGGAGAAGATGGTGTTCTCCAAGAGCGCGTCGTCCTCGTCGGTGCCCAGCAGTTCGGCCATGGTCCGCAGGAAGCCCTCGGCCTTGCGGATGACCGGCACGAAGCGGCGCGGCCCGGACAACAGGCCTATGCGCTCGTGTCCGAGCTCGACGAGATGGCTGACCGCCAGCCGCATCGCGAGCCGGTCGTCGGTGGAGAGAAAGGGCGCGTCCACGCCCTCCGCGTAGCCGTTGATCATCACCATCGGCACGTTCTCGCCCGACAACTTCGCGTAGCGCTCGATACCCGCGGTGGTGTCGGCGTGCATGCCGGAGACGAAGATTATCCCGGAGACCCCACGCTCGATGAGCAGATGGGTGAATTCGTCCTCGGTCGCCCCGCCGGGGGTTTGCGTGCACAACACCGGGGTGAACTCGCGCTGGGTCAGCGCGCTTTCGATGACCTGCGCGAACGCGGGGAAGATCGGGTTGTCGAGCTCGGGCGTGATCAGCCCCACGAGCCCGGCGCTGCGGCGGCGCAACCTGGTCGGCCGCTCGTAGCCGAGCAGGTCCAAGGCGGCCAGGACCACCCGGCGGGTGGCCGCGGACACACCGGGCTTCCCGTTGAGGACGCGGCTGACCGTGGCCTCGCTCACACCTGCCTGAGCAGCGATGTCGGAAAGCCTGGGGGTCATGGGAGATGACTCTAGTTGACCGGACGAAGGGAAAGTCATGGCGGGGAAATCCTCCTGCTGCGACGCAGGTGACGGGCCGTCAGCACGGTACGGGACGAAGGGGGACGCCGCCCGGGAGGGCGGGACGGGCTGCGCTGCCGGGCAACCGGGAGCGACGCGACATGTCCGGACGGTCATCTCATGGTCGGAGGGGGTACGGCCGGTCACCGACGCGCCGGCCCGAAAAGGCGGGTCGGCCCGCCGATGTCACCGTCGGCGGCGCCGTGCCCGCACATGGCGCCGCCGAGCGGTTCACGGCTCACTCCGCCGTCCGCCCCCACCACACCGCGGTGTTCGCCGGCAGCACCACGCCGCCCGCTTCGGCCGCGACCAGCGGCGCGCCGGCGAGTAGTCGCCGTCCGTACGAGGGGATCGTCACCGGCGCGTCGCCGAAGTTGACCACGCACACGAACTCGGCACCGCGCTCGAAGGCGAGGCAGCCGTGCGGCGCGTCGATCCAGCGCAGCGTCCCGCCGCCCAGCCCCGGCAGGTCGCGGCGCAGGCGCAGGGCTTCCCGGTACAGCTCCAGCATCGAGCCGGGGCGGCCGTGCTGCGCCTGCACACTCAGTCCCTGCCAGTCGGCGGGTACCGGCAGCCAGCTGTGGCGCGACCCGGGCGGGCCGAAGCCGAACGGCGCCTCGGCGCCGTCCCACGGGATCGGCACCCGGCAGCCGTCGCGGCCGCGGTCGGTGTGGCCGGACCGTTCCCACTGCGGGTCCTGGAGGACCTCGTCGGGCAGGTCGGTGACCTCGGGAAGGCCGAGTTCCTCGCCCTGGTAGAGGTAGGCGGAGCCGGGCAGCGCAAGGGTGAGCAGCACCGCGGCGCGGGCGCGAGCCTGACCGCGCGAGCCGCCGCCGTAGCGGGTGACGTGGCGTTGCACGTCGTGGTTGGAGAGTACCCACGTGGCGGGCGCGCCGACGTCCGCGACCGCGGCGAGCGAGTCGTCGACGACCGCGCGGAAGGCCGGCGCGGACCAATCGGTGCCCAGGTAGTGGAAGTTGAAGGCCTGGTGCAACTCGTCCGGGCGCAGGTACAGCGCGAGCCGCGCGGCGTCGGGTACCCACGCCTCGGCCACCGCGACCCGGTCGCCGGGGTAGGTGTCGAGCAGGGCCCGCCATTCGCGGTAGATCTCGTGTACCTCGTCGCGGTCGAAGTACGGCAGGGCCTGCGTGCCGAGGAGGGAGATCTGCCGGTCGTGCCCGATGTCGGCGAGCGTGGGTTCCTTGAACATGCCGTGCGCGACATCGATCCGGAAGCCGTCCACGCCCAGGTTGAGCCAGAAGGCGAGGATGTCCAGGAACTCGGCGCGGACCTCGGGGTGGTGCCAGTTGAGGTCGGGCTGTTCGGGGGCGAACAGGTGCAGATACCAGGAGCCGTCCGGCAGTCGGGTCCAAGCCGGGCCGCCGAAGACGGATTCCCAGTCGTTGGGCGGCAGTTCACCGTCCCCGCCGCGGCCGTCCCGGAACATGTAGCGCTCGCGCGCGGCGTCGCCCGGGGCGGCGGCGAGGGCCTCGCGGAACCAGGCGTGGCGGTCGGAGGTGTGGTTGGGCACGATGTCGACGATCACCCGCAGGCCCAGCGCGTGCGCCTCGCGCACCAGGGCGTCGATGTCACCGAGCGTGCCCAGGGTCGGGTCGACCGCTCGGTAGTCGGCGACGTCGTAACCGCCGTCGGCCATCGGCGACGCGTAGAAAGGGGTGATCCACAGCGCGTCCACGCCCAGGTCGCGCAGGTAGGGCAGTCGGGTTCGGATGCCCAGCAGGTCGCCCACGCCGTCGCCGTTGCCGTCGGCGAAGCTGCGCACATATACCTGGTAGATGACCGCGTCCCGCCACCAGGGCCCGGGGCTTTCCCGGGTCTGCGGTGGCTGGGGGAGAGTCAGGGGGAGGTTCATGGCTGTCCTGTCGTCCTGTCGTACGGTCGGCTCGCGATGCGGTCGATGCGATGCGAAGCGATGAGTGCGTGGGCGCGCGAGGCCCAAGCCCGGGCCGGGGCCCGAGTCCCGGTCCTTCGGGTCAGGATTTGGTTCCACCCGCGGTGAGCCCGGAGACGAGGTGGCGCTGCACGAAGAAGAAGACCAGTGCCGCGGGGATGGTGATGAGTACCGAGGCCGCGGTCATCAGACCCCACTCGCTCTTGAACTGACCCACCCAGGTGCCCAGGCCGACCGCCAGGGTGTAGTGCTTGCGGTCGTTCATGAAGGTCGTCGCGTAGGCGACCTCGCCCCACGCGGTGAGGAAGCTGTAGAACGCGGTCACCGCGAGGCCGGGCCGGGCCAGCGGCATGACGAGTCGCCAGAACGTGCCGAACGGGGTCAGCCCGTCGACTCGTCCGGCCTCGTCGATCTCGCGCGGGATCGTGTCGAAGTAGCCCTTGAGCATCCACGCGCAGAACGGCACGGCCACCGTGCAGTAGGCGAGGATCAGGCTGCCGTAGGTGTTGATCAGGTGCAGCTTCGACATGATCGTGTACATCGGCACGATGAGCACGGCCACCGGGAACATCTGCACGACCAGGAAGGCCCACATCAGCGGTTTGTGGCCGGGAAATCGCATCCGGGAGAGGGCATAGCCGGCGCTCGCGGCGATGAACACGCCGAGCACCGTGGTGCCCAGCGCGACGACGACCGAGTTGCCGAACCAGCGCACGAACGAGCCGTCGGAGAGTACGTCGCGGTAGTTGCCCAGGGACAACCCGGCGAAGCTGCCGGGCTTTTGCCAGTCGTCGCCCGGCTTGAGCGAGGTCAACGCGATCCACACGACCGGGAAGATCGCGATCGCGCTCGCGACCAGGAGGGTGGCGTGCAGTGCGATCGAGGCGAGCGGACCGCGTTCGCCGCGGCGCCGCCTGCGTGGTCGCGCGGTGGTTCGCCCGCCGGGGGTAGCGGATGCGGCCCGGGCCGGGTGAGGTGTGGTGGTCGTGGTCATGCCGTCTCCTGCCCCTTGCGGTCGAGCGTGCGACGGTAGGCGGTCGCGAACAGGATGAGCATCGACAGGATGATCGCTCCGTAGGTCGCGGCCCCGGCGTAGTCGCGGATGTTGGCGAACCCGAGCTTGTAGGCGAACGTCACCAAAATCTCGGTGGAGCCGAACGGCCCGCCCTCGGTGACCAGATAGATGACGGCGAACTGGTTGAACGTCCAGATCACGCCGAGCAGGATGATCGTCGCGCTGATCGGGCGCAGGCCGGGCATGGTCACGTAGCGGAAGCGCTGCCAGGCGGTGGCCCCGTCCATCTCGGCGGCCTCGTACTGCTCCCGTGGGATCGCCTGGAGGCCGCCCAGGATCGCCACCATGTTGAACGGCGCGCCGATCCACACGTTGACCATGATCACGGCGATCTTGGCCGTGGTCGGCTGCCCGAGCCAGTCGACGGGGTCCATGCCCGCGCCGCCGAGGATCGCGTTGATCACGCCGTTGTCCTTGTTGAGCATCAGCCGCCACGCGAACGCGGAGACGAACGCCGGTACCGCCCACGGGACGACGAGCATGATCCGGTACATCCCGCTGAACCGGACCTTGCGGTTCAGCAGCACCGCGAGTCCCAGGCCGAGCGTGTAGTGCAGGACGACGCAGGAGACCGTCCAGATCAACGTCCATTGCAGCTTCGGGTAGAAGTTGCCGTCGCTGCCCGAGAGTACGTTGCGGTAGTTCTTCAATCCCACCCACTCGTAGGTGGCGGGGATGTGGTTGACCCCGATCGTGCGACCCATATTGGCTTCGTTGATGTCGGTCAACGAGTAGTAGAGACCGCGGACGAGCGGGTAGCCCACCAGCACACCCAGGACCAGGACGACCGGGAGCACCATGGCCCAGGCGTACCAGTGCGAGTCGTAGGACCTGCGCAGCCGGCGCAGGATCCTACGGAAGCGGCCCGCGGCGGGCTTGCGCGGTGTCGTGCCTTCGGGGACGGAGGGCGACCCGGGGGACTCCGGTGCCTCGATGGTGGTGGTCATGATGGTCCTGCCTCATAGCCTGCGACCGCACCGCGCATGGTCCTGACGTAGCGTCAGCAGCGGTGTGGTGCTTGGGGGTTGGGACGGGTGGGCCCGGGAATCGGCGCCGGGCCCACCCGTTCGACGTGCGCGCCCCGCCGGCGGACGCGGCGGTCGGGGCGTCTCCTCGGACCCGGTGCGGGTGCGCGGAGACGCCCGGGGCCGCTACTTGAAGTCGGGCAGGATGTCCCGTGCCGCCTTGGCGACTTCGTCGAGACCGGCCTTGGTCGAGATGCGACCGCTGTAGATCTTTTCCATGGTCGTGTCCATCGGGTCGAACAGGTCGCTCGCGCGCGCCAGGGGCGGTCCCGGCACGGCGGTGTCGAGCGCGGCGCGGAAGGCGGTGATGGTGGGGTCGGAGGAGACCGTGCCCATCGCGTAGGCCTCGGTCCGGGTGGGCAGCACGTGGTTCTTCTCCGCGGTGAACGCCTGGTTCTCCGGCCGGGTGAGGAAGTCGACGAACAGGTAGGAAGCGTCGAGGTTCTTCGAGCCCGCGTAGACGACCAGGTTGTGGCCGCCGGTGGGGGAGCCGGCCTTGCCGGTGCTGCCGGCGGGGACCGGAGCGATGCCCAGGTTGGCCTTGTCCGCGAACGCCGGTCCCTTGAGATCGTCGCCGATCGACCAGGGGCCGTTGATCATCATGGCCAGCTTGCCCTCCTTGAACATGGCCTGCATGTTCGAGTAGGCATCCTTGGTCACGTCGGTGACCCCGGCGCCGGAGTCGATCAGGTCCTTGCCGATGCCGACGGCCTTTTGCGCCTTGTCGTCGTTGACGGTGATCTTCTTCGCCTGCACGTCGACCAGCCCACCGCCCTCGCCGTAGATGAGCGGCAGCGTGTAGAAGCCCTGAGGCTTCACGAACACGCCCGCGTTCCCGGTCTTGGCCTTGACCGCGAGCCCCGCGGCCTTGACCTCGTCCCAGGTGGTGGGCGGCTTGGTGATGCCGGCCTTCGCGAGCAGCTCCTTGTTGTAGAGCAGCGCCAGGGTGTCCGTCACGAGCGGGACGCCGTAGGTCTTCTGCTTGTACTGGGTGCTCGCGAACGAACTGGGCAGGAAGCCCTCCCGGCGGTTCAGCGCGGGCGTGCCGTCGAGCGGCTGGAGGTATCCCAGTTCGGCGAAGGCCGGGTTCCAGCCGACATCGGCGCGCAGCACGTCCGGCGCACCGGTGCCGCCCTGGGCCGCGGTCTTGAACTTGTCGCGGGCGTCGTCGAATGGGACGTTCTCGTACTTGATCTTGACCTTGGGGTATGCCGCCTCGAACTTGGCTATCAGTTCCTTGTAGGCGGGCGCCTCACTGGTGGAGTCGGAGGTATCCCACCAGGTCACGGTGCCGGACACCGCTGCGGGGTCCTTGGCCGCCGCGGGCTGTCCGCCCTTGGCGCCGCCGTCGTCACCGCCACATGCGGTGAGGGTGAGCGTGAGCGCCGCGGCTGCGGCCGCCGCGGAAATGCTCCGTCGCATCTGCACTCCTCGGGAATGGGTCCGACCACTGGGGCTTCGGACCGTCCGTTGACCGGGGCGGCCACCGGACTGCGGGAAGGAACGTAGCAACGAGAGGCCTCCGAATGGAAGAGTTTGCAAGAGATTTCCGCAACGCTTTGCGGATCTCCTCGTTCAAGTGCTTCGATCGTGGGCACGAGTGGACGCCCGGTTCGATGCGGCGGCGATTCTCGGCGGTGGCCGGGCGGTGCGGGACGGAGGCGACCCTCCAGGATCCCGTTTTGTCCCCCTCTGCGGCTGGCCTCAGGGGAACGGCCGTGCGGTTACCGCGTATTGACGTGACGTCAGGGCGCCTCTAGGTTCACATCCTCTTGCAAGAAGTTTCAGCAAGAGCGCGGGCGCAGATTGCGCGGCATCGTCGGTCGTGGCTCCTGGGCCGGTCCGGGATCTCGTTTCCGGGTGGCGGTTCGTCGTGCGTCGAAGTTCGTCGAAGGGCGGCCCGGATGAATGTCGGAAAAATCGCGAACAGCGTAAATGACGATAATGATCGAAATGTCCAAAATACGGCGAAGAGCGCCGATATCTTCGCCACGAGGTACGGCGCGGTTCGCGGACATCGACGCGTTCCGGACGTCGTCGCCATCCTCGGCATCCCGTATGCCGCTCCGCCCTTCGGCGCCGACCGGTTCCGCGAACCCCGCGCTCCGGCGTCGTGGACCGGGATCCGGGACGGCGCACGCTTCGGCCCGATCGCTCCGCAGTCGGCACGCCTTCCGGGCGCCCCCGTGTGGTCGCCGGGGGACGAGGACGTGCTCACGGTCAACATCTGGACTCCGGTCCTCGCCGGCGCCCGGCTGCCCGTCCTGGTCTGGATCCACGGCGGCGCCCACACCTTCGGTTCCTCCGCGCAGCCCGACTTCGACGGCGTGGCACTGGCTCGGGCCGGACTGGTCGTGGTCACCGCGAACCACCGGCTCGGCTTCGAGGGCTTCGGGCACGTCCCCGGCGGCGCGGGCGCCGGTCATCCCGACAACCGGGGCCTGCTCGACCAGGTCGCCGCCCTGCGCTGGGTCCGGGACAACATCGCGGGATTCGGCGGAGACCCGGACAACGTCACGATGGCGGGCCAGTCCTCCGGTGCCACCGCAGCGGCTTGCCTGATGGTGATGAACCGCGCTCGGGGCCTGTTCCGCCGCGTCATCGCACACAGCGCCGCAGCCCCGGTGTACTCGCGCGAACTCGCCGTCGCGACGACGGCCGAAGTCGCGGCCGCGGCCGGCTGCCCGGCCGACGGAGAGGCGTACACGGTACGCGGCATGGGCTCTCACGCGGAATGCACGTACGGGTGCGGGCTTTTCGTTCACG
>NZ_JBEXCV010000134.1:0-24779 GCF_040605455.1 Embleya sp. NPDC005575
GGTGTTGGAAGGGGTAGGTGGGCAGGTCACCTCCCGAGCGGGCTCAGCCGAGCTCCGGCGGTCGCGGGTGCGGGGCCGGGTGCGAATCGACCCGACCTGATCACCACGCCGGTGCACGCGTCTTGTCATCTCACCGCGAACACCGGCCACTCGCCCGAGCATAGATCCGAAATACTCGATGCGGATGACTTCGCCCTCCGGCTATTACCCGCAATGTGCGGCCGGCCTGCGGCACTCTCGGACGGCCGAAGGTCACCTGACCTCGTGCGCAGTCACGTCGTTGCCACCGCATCTTGGAAGAATTATGGTGACGACCGGAGGAACGCCCAGCAGCTTCCGGGTGCGTCGAATAATCATGTATTGAAGGGGATTCCCTTGCTTAAGTCGCAACGGCTTGCGGTGCTGCCCATCGACTCGTACGACCTGGATTTTGAGTTGTCCATCGTGGACCGTCACGAGTACGGAGGTGAATACGATACCTTCACCTTCGGATCGTGGTCGGGCCATGTGCTGGCCAACGGCAGCGGCGCCGATTCCGACACCGCCTTCCGCCCGCACGACAGCCGTATGGCCCTCACCGAGCTGGGCAAGCAGCTGCCGGGGATCATGTCCCTGGTGACCGAGCATTTTCCCCTGGACCGGTTGCAGTGGGTGCGCATCTTCAGCCTCCGTGACGGAATCATCATGCCGCACGTGGACTTTCTCGAATTCGCCGAACCGGGCACCAGGTTGCAGATTCCGCTGCGCACCGGCGAGGAATCCCTCCATTCCGAGAACGACGTCGTCTACCACCTTCGTCGCGGTGAGGTGTGGAAGATCCACACGACCGACCCTCATTCCGCGCGCAGCTCCGCCGGGACTGCCCGGCTCTCCCTCTGTCTCGACTTCTCGGACGCCGAGGAGCCCATCGCGATCCGCAACGACATTCCCGCGACCGAGCCGATCCGCATCATGGAACTGCCTGGGACGACCGACGTGGAGCTCAAGGAACTCATCGACTCCGGACGGGACCTGACGCCCGAGACCATGCGGGCGGGCTTCCGTCGATTCGCCGAGTTCCATTTCGAGCGGCGTGCGGACATCACTGCGGCGTTCGACTGGTATGTGGAGGCCGTGCGGCTCACCGGGGACGTCGACATGGTCGCCAAGGCCCAGGCCTTCCGCACGTACTGCATCGAGAAGCGGGGCTACGGGGAGGCGTTCGCCTGGTGAGGGCAGGGCCGCCGGCATGTGGTTCTCGGCGGCCTCGTAGTGGTCGTGCGAGGTGGGCTCGGGGCGCTCCGTGAGCAACTCCTCCGGCACCGGGGTGCCTCGCGCCGTTCGGCCTGCGCCAGGCGACCGGACGTCGATGATGCGCCGAAGCCCCGGAGGGGCCGACGACAGCCATCCGCCCGCCGATGCGCACCCGCGGTGTCGGGTCCCGGCCATGCCCCGGCCCTCGCGGTGGACGTAGCCGCCCCGGTCGGCAGCGGTCCCGTGATCCGCCGGGCGGCGGCCCCGCGATCACCACGACGATGACATCCGCGGGCCCCGTGCGGCCGTCGTGTTCCACAGCCCGCGTCGCGCTCGGGGCACCGCCCGTCGAGCCGGGCCGGCTCCCGTCCCCGCGGACGGCAGGCACCGCGATCGACCTCGACCGCCATGTGCGGGTGGTCGACGCGGCGGCGGATCAACTGTTCTCGACAAAGGGGCGGTTCACTGTCGGGACAACCCTCGCGCTGGTGACGCCCGCTCCAACTCCCCGCCGTGCAGTCGACTTGGTGCGCGCCCACCGCCATCACGTCGTCCGCGGGGGCGACGGCCGGCCGATGGCCCACCGCGTATGAGCGGCGCGCCATCGGCCGGTGCGGCTGCGATCAGCGCTTCACGGTGCCTTCGCGCAGACGATCGATCATGCGCCGAGTCGTCTCGATCGGGCTCTCCGCGGAAAGGTCCCGCGAACCCGGCGACAGCGCCTCGTTGAGCGCGGCCGCTGTGTCGCTCCACTCGTCCTGCCCGGCGAAGGGAATCGTCTCGCCCTCCTGGTAGGCGGGGAACGGACGGTAGCTGTTGAGGCCGGCGGCGTCGGCTCCCCGTACGAGCAGCGGGTCGAGGTAGAGCCCTTCACTGTGGATCCGCGTGGCCGTCGAGATGTAACCGATGTCGAGACCGCACCGTCGCTTGGCGGAGGTGTTCGCCTCCGAGCAGTGCAACAGATGGGGATGGTGGATCGAGACGTCGCCCGGCTGGAGTTCGATGTCCACGATCCCGCGCTTGTCCGCCCACTCCCGCACCACGGTCTCGTCGGCGGCGGAGAACAGCATGTTGGCCTTGTCCGTGCGGACCGACGGTTTGTGCAGCGGCAGTTCGTGACTACCGGGGATCATCCGCAAGCAGCCGTTCTCCGTGGTGCTCTCGTCGATGGCCAGCCACACCGTAAGCGGGTCCATGGGGCTCAGCGTCCAGTACGCGCCGTCCTGGTGCCACAGCACGGGCTGTCCGTCGCGCGGGGGCTTGCAGATGTAGTGGGCGGTGAAGCAGGCCACATCCGGGCCGAGAAAGAACTCCGCGATGTCCACCAGACGGGGGTCCGAGACCAGACGTGCCCAGAAGGCGTCATTGCGGATCAGAGGGTGGTGGAAGTGCTCGGGACGCAGATCCGGATACTTACGGGTGAGCCAGTCGACGTGGGCGCGCGCCTCGTCCACGACATCCGGTGGCACGACGTTGCGGATGATGGAGAAGCCCTGCTCCGCGTATTCCGCCGCAGCCTTCTCCAGAACGCCATCGCCAAGTGTGTTCATGCGTCAGCTCCTACTCAGCTGTCAGGTACTGCTTGCCGTGCGGAAACGAGTTCGTGGAGCCGCCACGGCGTACCGTCTGCCAGCTCCTGGAGTTCAGCCCTGGACAAGTAGAGGTAGTCGAACCAGGGTGTCGACGCGGCCTGATGCGCAGCCGCAGTCGGCGAGCAGACTGCCCGCGACACGGTTCGTCTCCCGAAGACGGGGTCCAGTGGCTCGTCTGTGCGTACGGATCGACGCTCACGCTCGACAGCGATCCGCCGGGTTGGGTCACGCCGGCCGATCGGAGCAGCACGCCCCGGGCCTTTTCGCGGTTTCCCAGCAGTCCAATACTCTGTCCGCCGAGCAGAGGGTGTCAACGTCCCAGGGGCCTGTCAAGGCTCTCTGTCGGGACATTTCGGCACGTCGCGACTGCTCGCGAAGCCGTGTCGGCTCGGCCTGTTCGGCTCGTCGAGCCGGCAACTGCCGCAGGCCGGCGGCACCGTCGAGTGCTGCCCGCTGGGACTCCGGGAAACAGGCGCGGACCCGCGTCGGGGCAGCGCGATCCGCTGGGTGTCCCGTCGGCGGGACACCCAGCGGCCGCTGCTCGGCGGCCTGCCGGACGGGCCCGGCCGGTGGAGCTCGCCGCCATCGAGGCGGGCGGCGACGTGGCGCAGGCGGCGCTCGCCGGGCCGGGCCGGTGGGGCGCGCTGCTCGGCGGCGCCCCGAGCGCGGAGCCGGCGGACCGAACCGGCGCCGCGACGGGGGAGTCCACGTGATCGGGGAAGGCGCCCTCGTCCACGGCGAGAAGGGCATCCGCCAAGGCGGACGCCCCCTCGAACCGCGGCCTGAACAACCGGCGAACCCACCCGGTCACCGGACTAGCTGCCGCGGGCGGATTCCGCCTCGATCAGGTCCAGCACCTCCCGGGCGCGATCGACCAGATACATGTGATCGCCCGTGAACTCCGCATGGCTGAATCCACCCGTGGTCGCTTTCCGCCACTCCAGCGCCTGTTCCGCACTGACCAGGCCGTCGGAGCTGCCCCGAATCGAGCAGATCGGCACCGACACCGGTTCGTCGGTGCTCGGAACGTAGTTCTCGTGCATTTCGCAGTCGGCCTGTAGCACGGGGAGGATCAGTTCACGCATCTCCGGGTGATCGAGAGCCTCGTGCCTGAACCCCGCGAACTCCTCCACCCGGGCCAGGAACTCCTCGTCCGGAAGCCCCGTCGCCCGCCTCTCGCGCTGCGTCCACGGCCCCGGCGAACCACTGACGACCAGCCGCTCGACGTGCACATCGCGCGTGCTCAGCAGGTGCACCAGCTCGTACGCGAGCACCGCGCCCAGGCTGTGCCCGAACAGCACGGTCCGCGTCCCTTTACCCAGTTCCGCGACAATGTCGTCGACCGAGTTCTTGGCCGCTTCGACGACATTGCGGTACGGCGTCTCCATGATCCGCCGCTCCCTGCCCGGCAGTTCGACCGAGAGCACTCGCCACCGGTCGGCGGACAGCTCCCGCCACGGGTGGAAGAACGAGGGTCCTGCTCCCGCGAACGGCACGCACAACAGCGCGATCGGGTCCCGATCCTCCGTCGGCGTCACGACTCCAACTCCGCCAGCTTGCGGACGATGACCTTCATGATCTGGCCCGCGGGCTTGGGCATGTGCAAGTCGTGGTGCGTGGCGTCCACATCGTAGGACTCGATCGCGCCGAGGACGTGCGGCCGCCAGTCGGGGCCGTACGACACCCCGTCCTCCTTGTCCAACGTCGCGTTGAAGTACAGCAGATCGCCGCGGTAGACCGGCGATTCGAACACGCCCATCGTGCGCAGGTTGTTGGCCCCCACCCTCGACATGTTCTCCAGGAAGGTGTCCAGGTTGTCGGTGTTCATGAACTGGCCGAAGACTTCCTCGACATCCGCCCGGTACATCACCTTCCCCTTGTCGCGCACCTGCCTGAACCCGTTCCCCGGAGCGGAGTTCGCCGGTTGCGAGTCCAGCACGGCCACGAAGGCGACCTCGTCCCCGCGCCGGTCCAGCGCATCCGCGACGGCGTGCGCGATCGGGCCGCCGAAGGACCAGCCGATCAGGTGGTAGGGCCCTTCCGGCTGGATCTTGAGGATCTGGGTGAGGTAGTCGTCGACCATCTCCTCGATCGACCCCGCCACCGGGTCCGTGCCGTTGGAGCCGCGCGACTGCAGGGCGTAGGCCGCCCGGTCCAGGTACGGCGCGAAGGTGAAGAACGCCCAGCCGACGCCGCCCCCTCCGTGGAAGAACCACACCGGCGGCTTGCCCGTACCGGGATCCCTGTTCAGCGGCAGCACGACGTCGAACGAGTCGGATTGGTCGCCGGGGATGCCGCCGACGAGCACGAGCGCGCCCAACTCGGCCACCGTGGGGTACTGGACGATCGTCCTGAGCGGCATGTCGACGCCGAACTCCTTGCGGATGCGGGCGCAGAGCCGGGTGGCCAGGAGCGAGTGCCCGCCGAGCTTGAAGAAGTCGTCGTCGATACCGACCTGCTCCAGGCCGAGCAGATCGCTGAAGAAGGAACACAGCTTCTCTTCATGGGAGTTGCGCGGACCTCCGCTGCTCACGGTGCTCGTGTGCTCCGACGGCAGCGCTCGCCGGTCGAGCTTGCCGCCCGCAGTCAGCGGAAGCTCCGAGAGCGGCACCACCACGGCCGGGACCATGTAGTCCGGCAGTCGCCCGCGCAGATACTCGGGCAGCTCGGCGAGCAGCGGGCCGATCGCCTTGGCCAGAGCGGGGACGTTCGCCCGGGTCCGTACGGATGCCGCACCGGGGACGAACCCGCCGGAGAACAGCCGCTGTTCGGGCAGCAGCACCGCGTCGAAGCTGTGCACGGCCTGGCTCGACCAGGTCAGGACCGCGTCCCGCCCCTGCTCCCGCGCCCATCCGGCGAGGGCTTCCGGGTCTAGCGGCTTACGGGAGGGGGCGGCCGTACCGCGTGCGCCGGCCGAGATCGCCGCGGTGGCCTCGGCCACCAGGCGTGCGTTGGGTATCCCGGTCACCCGTACCGGTTCGCCGCCCGTCCGGTTCACGACGTCGGCCAGGCCGGTCAGGTCGGACACCTCCCGGCCCCACGGCACAGTCGGCACGCCGGCCAGGTCGAGCAGGTCGGTCGGCTCCTTGTGCAGCACGACCTCGTAGCGGTGCCGGGTCAGCTCGTTGTGCGCCTGCCCCGGCTTCAACCGGATGTCCACGCCGCCGGCATGCTCGCGCGCCCACTCGGCGAACCACTCCGGCGCGACCACCAACTCCCGCTCGGCGAGCAGCGCCTGCTCCACCGACGCCCGCAACTCCTCACGCGAGGCGTGCGGCTGCGCCGTACGCTGCACCGCGGTCAGCAGCAGCCGCAGCGTCGCGGCGTTGCGCACGTCACCGACGATCAACCGGCCGCCCGGCGCCAGGAGTTCCATCGCCTCGCGCAGCACCCGGTCCAGATACTCGACGCTCGGGAAGTACTGCACCACCGAGTTGAGTACGACCGTGTCGAACCCGCCCCGGGGCAGGCCAAAGACGTCGTCGGCCGCCTGCACGCTCAGCCGGACCCGATCACCGAAGCCGGCCTCCTCCACCTGTACCCGGAGCCGGTCCACCACCGTGGCCGAGATGTCGGTGCCCCAATACTCCTCGACCTCACCCACGATCCCTGCCAGGAGCAGGCCGGAACCCACACCGATCTCCAACACCCGCCGCGGCGCGAACCGCAACACCTGTGCCACCGCCGCGTCCCGCCACTCCCTCATCTCCTGGAGCGGAATCGGCTCACCGGTATACGCCGACTTCCAGAGCCGGAAGTCCTCGCCCCATGCCTCGTCGGCGGAATCGGCGTAACCCGCATCGCCGAGCCGGCGCCACTCGTCCACCTGGGCATCGACATCGGCCACCGCGGCGTCCGGATCGGGCATCACATACGCCACGAGGCGCTTGTCGCCCTTCTGGTCCTCGCGCACCACGACCGCCGCCTGCGCCACCCCGGGATGCCCGATCAACGCCTGCTCGATCTCACCCGGCTCGATCCGGAAACCCCGGATCTTCGCCTGGAAGTCGGACCGGCCGATGTACTCGACCTGACCGTCCTGGTTCCACCGCACCAGGTCCCCGGACCGGTACATCCGTTCGCCCGGCTCACCGAACGGACACGCCACGAACCGGTTCGCGGTCAACCCGGTCTGCCCCACGTAGCCCCGAGCCAGCCCGGCGCCGGCCACATACAACTCGCCGGCCACCCCGGGCGGGACCGGGCGCAGCGCCGCATCCAGCACGTACACCCGGGTGTTCCAGATCGGCGCACCGATCGGCACCCGGTCCGCACCCGATACGTGCTGCCACGACGTGACCTCGACCGTCGCCTCGGTGGGACCGTAGAGGTTGTGCACGCCGCGGCCGGGCAGCAGGTCGGCGGTCTTGTTGGCCAGCGCGGGAGGGAAGACCTCGGCCGCGATCTCCAGCCAGCGCAGGCTGTCGCACTCCTTCGCCGCGGGCTCGGCGAGGAACGCCGCCAGCAGGGAGGGCACGAAGAACGCGCTGGTCACCCGCTCCCGCCGGATCAGCTCGGCCAGGTAGGCGGGATCCCGGGGTCCGTCGGGCCGGGTGATCACGACGGCCGCACCGACCTGCAGCGGCGCGAACAGCTCCGGCATCGACGCGTCGAAACTCGCCGACGAACTGAGCAGCCCCCGGTCCTCGGCCGTGACGTCGAAATGCGCCAGACCCCACTTGAGCCGGTTCATGATCGACCGATGCGATACCTGCACACCCTTCGGGCCGCCCGTGGACCCGGAGGTGAAGATGACATACACGGCGTTGTCCGGCGACAGCACCCGCTCCGGGTTCGTGTCCGGGTATTCGCACACGTCCGGAAGCGCCTCGTCGAGCACCAGCAGCGGCTTGGCGCTGTCGAGCATGTGCCGCACCCGGTCCTCGGGCAGTTCGGTGTCCACCGGCACATAGCCCGAACCGGCTTTGATCACCGCGTAGATCGCCACCATCAGATCCACCGAGCGAGGGATGCGCACCGCGACCAACTGCTCGGGACCCGCGCCCTGTTCGACCAGCCAGTGCGCCAGCCGGTTGGCACGCCGATTGAACTCCCCGTAGGTCAGCGTCTCCCGCTCGCCGATCACCGCGACACGGTTCGGGTCGCGCTCGACCCGGTCCTCGAACGCGTCCGGCAGGGTGCTCGCGGCCACCGGATGCGCCGTGTCGTTGAGCCCCCGCAGCAACCAGTCCCGCTCCCCCGCCGACAGCGCGTCGACGGCACTCACCGGCGAATGCGGATCGGCGACCAGCTGCTCCACCACACGCGCGAACCGAGCGGCGATGCCCTCGGCCGTGGCCCGGTCGAAGAGCTGGGTCGCGTACTGGAGGTCGCCTCGCAGCGCCCCCGAGTCGTCGGTCCCGAAGAAGAAGAGCAGGTCGGCGAGCGAGGTCTGGGTGAGGTACTGCTTGAACTCCACCTCCAGACCCGGGAGTTCGAAGTCCTGCCGCTCGAAGTTCTGCCAGGCGAGCATCACCTGGAACAGCGGCTGATACGCCGTGGTCCGGTCGGGGTTGATCAACTCGACCAGCGTCTCGAACGGCACGTCCTGGTGCTCGTACGCCGCCAGCGCCTTCTCCCGCACTCGCCCGAGCAGGTCGGCGAACGACGGGTCACCGGAGAGGTCCACCCGCAGCACCTGGGTGTTCACGAAGAACCCGACCAGGTCGGCCAGCGCCTCGTCGGTCCGGCCGGCGATCGGACCGCCGATCGTCACGTCCTCCCCGCCGCCCAGCTTGGCCAACAGCACCCCCAGCGCGGCCTGTAGGACCATCGACATGGTCATCCCGCGCTCGTCGGCCAGCTTCTGCAGCCCGGTCGCCACCACCGGTTCCACCACCAGGTCGACCGCGTCGCCCTGCAGATTCCGCTCCGCCGGCCGCGGGCGATCCAGCGGCAGGTTCAGCGGCTGCGGTACCCCGGCCAGCTCCGCGCGCCAGTACTCGGCCTGCGCCGCGGCCAGACTGCCCGGATCCGCCACATCGCCCAACAACTCGCGCTGCCACATCGCGTAGTCCTTGTACTGCACGGGCAACGGCTCCCACCCCGGCGCCCGGCCCTCCAGGCGGGCGGTGTAGGCGGCGGTCAGATCCCGCGCCATCGGCGCACCCGAGGCGCCGTCCGTGGCGATGTGGTGGACCAGCAGCACCAGCAGGTGTTCCTCGGGCGCGGAGCGGAACAGGCGTGCCCGGAAGGGAACTTCGGTAGCCAGGTTGAACCGGTGCGCGATGAACTCGTCGACCGCGTCGGACAGCTCGTCGGGCGCCACGTCGACCACCGGCACCGGCACCGATGCCTTCGCCGCGGGCAGGATCCGCGGGTGGGGCTCACCGTCGTCGTCCGTCACGTATGTGGTGCGCAGGATCTCGTGCCGCTCGACCACGTCGCGGATCGCCGCGACGAGGGCGGCGTGGTCCAGCGGCCCGGTCAGCCGGAACGCCGGGGAGATGTTGTAGGTCTCCGCCCCTCCCTCCAGTTGGTGCGTAAGCCACATGCGGCGCTGTGCAAACGAAAGCGGAATCACCGGTTTCACTCCTCTACGATCATCCTGCGGAGAGTGGGGCGAAGGGGCACAGCCGATTCCTCGGACCACGCGGCGAGTGCGGACACCGTCGGCAGGTCGAAGATCGTGCGGATGGGTATCTCCAGCCCCATCTCGGCACGGGCGCGGCTGATCAGCCGGGTGGCGAGCAGGGAGTGCCCGCCGAGCGCGAAGAAGCCGTCGTCGATGCCGACCCTCTCCAGGCCGAGCACGTCGGCGAAGAGTTTGGCCAAGCCTTCCTCGCGGGCGGTGCGGGGCGCGCGGAAGGGTGTGGTGGGGGTGAGGTCGGGGGCGGGCAGCGCCTTGTGGTCGAGCTTGCCGTTGGGAGACAGGGGCAACCGGTCGAGCGGCACGTAGGCGGCGGGGACCATGTAATCGGGCAGCCGCTCGGCCAGGTGGTCGCGCAGTTCGGCCGAGTCCGGGGCGGTCTCGCCGTCGGCGGGCACGAGGTAGGCGGCCAGGTAGCGGGTGTCGCCGGCCTGCCGGGTGACCACGGCGGCCTGGACGATGTGCGGGTGGGCCGTCAGGGCGGCTTCGACCTCGCCGGGCTCGACGCGGTAGCCACGGATCTTGACCTGGGTGTCGATGCGGCCCAGATGATGCAGTTCGCCCTCGGGAGAGAGGCGGGCGAGGTCGCCGGTGCGGTACATGCGGGTGCCGGGAGGTCCGAAGGGGTCGGCGACGAAGCGCTCGGCGGTCATCGCGGGCCGGCGATGGTAGCCGCGTCCGGCTCCGGCCAGATACAGCTCGCCCGGTGTGTTCGGGGGCAGCAGGGTCAGCCCGGGGCCGAGGATGTAGGCGCGCACGCCGGGAAAGGGGCGGCCGATCGGCACACCGGTGGCGTACGGCTCGTCGGGGTCCAGCAGGTGGCCGGTGGCGTAGAAGGTCTCGCTGGGGCCGTAGCTGTTGATGACACGGGCCTGCGGCCAGAGTGCGCGCACCCGCTCCGCCAGGGCCGGGGTCAGCACTTCCCCGGAGATGTTCAGTGCCGTGGGCCGGATGCGGTCGCCGATTTGGTCCACGAGTTCGGCGAAGGCCGACGGTACCGAGCAGATGACGTCGACGTCCCAGGTGTCGCGTTCGGCCAACTCCAGCACGTCGGGCACGATCTCGACGCTGCCACCGGTGGTGAGTGCGGAGAAGAGCTCGAAGGTGGCGACGTCGAAGCCGAACGAGGCGGCGAGGAGCACTCGCCTGCCGGAGGCCATTCCGGCGTGCGCGACCAGGGCGTCCACCGCGTTGACGACGGTGGTATGGGTGACGCTCACCCCCTTGGGCACGCCGGTGGAGCCGGATGTGTAGATGACGTAGGCGAGGTTTTCCGGGCCGGCCGTCGGCCGTGCCGCGACCTCCGTGGCGGCCGAAGTCGTGGGCTGGAGGTCGACGTCGCCGAGGACGAGGACGGGGATGTCCGTGGCAGGGATGAGGTTGCGGGTGTCGGCGTCGACCAGGACCAGGTGGGGCCGGGTGCCGGGGAGGATGTGCGGGAGGCGGCTGCGGGCGAAGGCGGGGTCGACGGGCAGATAGGCCCCGCCCGCCTTGAGCACACCCAGAAGGGCCACGGCCGCGTTCGCGGTGCGTGGCAGCACCACGCTCACCACGGTCTCCGGGCCCACCCCGCGCCCGGCCAGCTCGACCGCGAGCCGCTCCGCGCGGGCGTGCAACTCGGCGTACGTGAGCGATTCGCCCTCGGCGACCACGGCGACCGCGTCCGGGGTCCGCGCCACCTGTGCCTCGACGAGTTCGGTGATCGTGACCGCCGGAGTCCGGGCGATCGCATCGTCGAACTCGGTGAGCAGCCGGTCGCGTTCGGCCGGCTCCAGGGTGTCGACCTGGGCGACCTTCAGCTCGGGGCCGGCCGCCAGTTGCCGCAGGACACGGACGAGGCGGGCCGCGTACACCTCGACCGTGTCCCGGTCGAAGACGGCCGGCGCGTACTGGATGGTGAGTTGGAGGTGCGGGTCGGCGGCCGCCAACAGGCACAGTGGGTAGTGGTTGCCCGCGGTCGGGCGGAAATCGGTGAAGGCGATCCCGTCCGCGGCATCGGTCGCGGCGCTGAGGCCCTCCCGGTCGATCGGGTACGACTCGAAGACGAACAGCGTGTCGAAGAGGGGCTGCATGCCGACGGACTTCTGGATCTCCGCGAGCCCGTAATAGTGGTGTTCCACAAGAGCGGCCTGCCGGCTCTGCAGTCGGGTGAGCACCTCGGCGAGGGTGTCGCCGGGCGCGTACTCGACGCGTACGGGAACGGTGTTGATGAACATCCCGACCATCGACTCGACGTCCGTCACCGCGGGCGGGCGCCCGGAGACGGTGGTGCCGAACACCACGTCCCGGCGGCCGGTGAGCTGCCCGAGCAGCAGCGCCCAGGCCCCCTGCACCAGGGTGTTGGCGGTGATGCCCAACTCGGCGGCCCGCTGCCCCAGTTCGCGTGCCTCGTCGAGCGAGAGCGTGATGTCGACCTGGCCGCGGCTGCCGTCGTCCGCGCCTGCGGAATCGGGAGCGAGCAGGGTCGGCCCCTCGATGCCTTCGAGTTCGGCCGCCCAGGCCCGTGCCGCCTCCTCCTGGTCCTGCCGAGTGAGCCAGGTGAGGAAGTCGCCGTAGTCGCGGGTGGCGGGCAGGCCGGTCGGGTCGCCGTTGGAGGCGTAGAGCAGCAAAAGGTCCTGCAAGAGCAAGGGCGTGGACCAGCCGTCGAAGAGCACGTGGTGGACGGTCAGCACGAATTCGGGCCGATCGGGGTCGAGGACGGCGAGTGCCAGCCGGAAGAGCGGTGGGGTGTCCGCGTCGAAGTGGGTGGCCCGGTCCTGAGCGAGGAACCGCTCGAACGTCTCGGTTCGCTCCGCCTCGTCGACCGCGGTCAGGTCGAGGTGCTGCCAGGGCAGGGTCGCCGTCAGGGGCACCACCTGCACGACATCGCCGTTCGCCCGGTCGACGAACCCCGCGCGGAGACCGGCGTAGCGCTCCAGCAGCGCCTGCCCGGCCCGGCGCATCCGCTCCGGATCGACCTCACCGGACAGTTGGAACACCAACTGGATGTGGTACGGGTCGAACGAGGCCCCGGCCAGCATCGTCTGGAAGAGGATTCCGGACTGTGCGGGGGTTGCCGGCCACACCTTGGCCAGCTTGCCGAACCGGGTTTCCCAGGTGTCGATCTCCTCCTGGCGCACGTCGACCAGGGGCGCGTCGCTGGGAGTCAGTCCGCCGGCGTCGGGTGTCCCGGCGTGCCGGGCCAGGGCGGTCAGCGCCCGGACCCACAGTTCGGCCAGCTCGCTCACCTCCTCGCGGGTGAGCACACCGGTCGGGAAGCCGAAGTACGCGGTCAGCTCCTCGCCGGCGGGGGTGTCGGCGGCCACCGCGTTGATCTCCAGTGCCGAGAGCACCGGCATGTCCGCGTCCGGGGCGGCGATCAGGTCGGCGTGTGTGGTGTCCGGGGCCCAGCCCAGGCCCCGCAGGTCCTCGGGGATGTCCGCGACGGAGGACCTGCCCAGGTAGTTGAACCCGATCCGCGGCTCCCGCAGTCCCGCCAGGGCGGAGGCGGTCTGCGGGTTGAGCCGGCGCAGCAGGCCGTAGCCGATGCCGTTGTCCGGTATCGCCCGCAGTTGTTCCTTCACGGCCTTGATCGCGCGGCCGGCGGCCGGGCCGCCGGCGAACGCGTCCGCCACGTCGATGCCGGCCAGGTCCAGGCGCACCGGGAACATCGCGGTGAACCATCCGAGGGTGCCGGTCAGGTCCGCGCCGGGGACCACGTGCTCCTCGCGGCCGTGCCCCTCCAGCCGGACCAGCGTCGAGGACCCGGCCCCGGTCTCGCCGCGCGATTGGCGCCATCGTGCCAGTGCCAGTGCCAGGCCCGCCAGAAGGGCGTCGTCGACCCCGCCGCGAAAGACCGCCGGCACCGTGTCCAGCAGGGCCCGCGTCACCTCCACCGGTACCCGCACGCGCACCGTGTCCACGGTCACCGCGACATCGCGGCTGCGGTCCAACTCCCGGGCCCCGAGCACGGGCTCCTCCCCGCGCAGGATCTCCTGCCACACCGGCAGCTCCGCCACCCGCCCCGGCGCGGCAGCCTCCTCGACCAGGGCGTGCGCCCACCGCCGCAACGAAGTACCCGCCCCTGCCCGTTCCGGAGTACGGCCCTCGCGGACCCGCTGCCACGCCGACACCAGATCCGGCACCAGGATCCGCCACGACACCCCGTCCACGACCAGGTGATGCAACACGATCAACAACCGACCCGCACCCGCGCCGCCGGTCAACCACACGAACTGCGCCATCACACCCGCGTCCGGATCCAGCCGGCCCGCCGCCGCGTGCAACTCCGCCCGCACATCGGCACCGCCGTACGCGACCTCCCGCACCAAGGCCCCGACGTCCACACCACCCACCGGCTCGACCCACAGCCCCGGGTCCGCCCGATCCAACCGCGAACGCAACACATCGTGCCGATCCACCACCGCCCGCAACGTCGCCACCAACCCCACACGGTCGATGCCCTCGGGCAACGTCACCATCGCCGACATGCAGAACCGCCCGAGACCACCCCCCAGCGCGAGCACGTGCGCCGCCGTCGGCGGCAACGGAACCCGACCCACACCACCACCCGGCAACTCCGCCAGCGTCACCCGCTCCTCTTCACCCCGCCCCTCCACCAACTCCGCCAACCGGGCGACCGTACGCCGCTCGAACACCTCCCGCGTACTGACCACCACACCCCGCGCCCTGGCCCGCGCCACCACCTGAATGGAACGAATACTGTCCCCACCACCGGCAAAGAAGTCGTCGTCCACACCCACCCGTTCGGCGCCGAGCACATCGGCGTACACCTCGGCCAACACCCGCTCCGCGTCACTGCGCGGCGCCCGGTAACCGGCGCCCGCGAACTCCGGCTCGGGCAACGCCGCCCGATCCAGCTTCCCGGTCGCGGTCAACGGCAGCCGGTCAAGCACCACGAGTTGGACGGGCACCATGTAATCCGGCAGCCGCTTGGCCACGAACCGCCGCAGATCCGCCACCGAAACACTGGCGTCCGGATCGACATCCACGTCCGCGGTGCCGACACCCACCGGCGCCACATAGCCGACGAGTCGCTTGTTGCCGGCCTGGTCCTCGCGCACCGTGACCGCCGCTTGGCTGATCGCGGGGTGCCGGGCGAGGACGCTCTCTATCTCGGTCGGATCGATGCGGATGCCGTTGATCTTCGTCTGGTTGTCGGCTCGTCCCTCGTACCTCAGTTGACCGTTGTCGTCCCACCGGGCCAGGTCACCGGTGCGGTACATCCGCGCACCGGCGGGACCGAAGGGACAGGCCACGAACCGCTCGGCGGTCGCCCCGCCACTCTGGTGGTAACCACGGGCGAGCAGGCCCGTGACGTACAGTTCGCCGACCACGCCCGGCGGGAGCGGTGCCAGCTCCGGCCCCAGGACATGGGTGCGCATGTTGGCCAGTGGTTTCCCGACCGGTATCGCACCGGTCCCGGTCCACCGCCGGGGAAGCGTGAAGGTGGTGGCGTAGAAGCTTTCGGTCTGCCCGTAGGCGTTGACGACACGGACATCGGGGAGGGCGCTGCGCACCTTGTGGACCAGGTCCGCCGAGAGTGCTTCGCCGGCGAGGATCACGGTCCGCACATCGAGTTCGAGGGCGCCCGCGCCCTTGCCCGCGATGTCGTCGAGCAGTGCGGAGAACACCGTGGGCACGGCGCTGACGGTGGTGCCCGACCATCTGTCGCGCTCGGCGAGTTCGAGTACGTCGCGGACGACTTCGACACTCGCCCCGGTGGTGAGTGCGGTGAAGATCTCGAACACCGAGACGTCGAAGTTCACCGAGGTCGCGGCGAGCATCCGAGACCCCGCCTCGACATGTGCCACCCGACGCAGATCCCGCACACCGTTGACCACGTCGGCGTGGGTGATGGCCACCCCCTTGGGGGTCCCGGTCGATCCCGAGGTGAACATCACGTAGGCCAGGTTGTCCGGCCGAAGACCGGAGTTCGGCACGTCGACAACGGGACCGTCGAGGTCCGGGCCATCGAGGTGGAGCACCGGCGATTGGCACTTCGGCAATGCCGATGCCGTGCCCTGATCGGTCAGTATCAGTGCCGGGTCGGCCGTGCCGAGCAGGAGGTCCAGTCGCGCGGCCGGGTGTTCGGGGTCGATCGGCAGGTAGGCGCCGCCGGCTTCCAGCACCCCCAGCAGCGCTACCACCAGGTCCGCGGAGCGCGGCAGGGCCACCGCCACCAGCACATCCGGCCCGACCCCGCGCTCCCGCAACACCGCGGCCAACCGGCTCGCCCGGGCGTGCAACTCTCGGTACGACAACGTGGTTTGCCCGGATACCACCGCTGTCGCGTCCGGCGTCCGCATCACCTGAGCGGCGACCAGTTCCGGTACGGTCGCCTCCTGCGCCGGTACCGTCGTCTCGTTCAGCCGTGTCAGCCGGTCCCGTTCGGCATCGGAGAGCACGTCCACCCCGCCGAGCCGCGTCCCGGGATCGGTGACCACCTGCCGCATCACCCGCACGAACCGGTCGGCGATACCGGCCGCCGTGGGGTGGTCGAACAGTTCCGTCGCGTACTCCAGCCGCCCGTACGCGCGCCCGGACGCGTCCGGGATGATGTTGAAGAACAGGTCGAACTTCGCGGTACCGGTGCCCGCCGGGACGGGTGTGACCCGCAGACCCGGCATCTCGATCTCGGACCACACGAACTGCCAGGCGAGCATCACCTGGAACAGCGGTTGGTACGAGGTGGTGCGGTCCGGGCCGAGCAGTTCCACCAGCCGTTCGAACGGGACGTCCTGGTTGTCGTACGCGGCAAGCGCCCGGTCCCGCACCTGCTCCAGCAGATCGCCGAACGACGGGTTCCTCGACAGATCGACGCGCAGCACCCAGGTGTTGGCGAAGAGCCCGATGAGGTCGTCGAGTTGCTCGTCGGCGCGCCCCTCGATCGGGCTGCCGATCGTCAGGTCGTTGCCGGCACCGAGGTGGTGCAGGAGTACCGCGAGCACGGCCTGGGCGACCATCGGCGGTGTGGCGCCGCAGTCCGCGGCCAGCTTGCCGATTCCGGAGAGCAGTTCCGGTTCCAGCTCGAAGTCGACGTGGCCGCCGCGGTGGTCGGCCGCCGTCGGCCGCGGCCGGTCCAGCGGCATCTGCACCGGCTGCGGCACCCCGGCCAATTCTGCTCGCCAGTGGTCCAGTTGCGCGGCGGCGACACTGTCCGGGTCCGCTTCGTCGCCGAGCAACTCCCGCTGCCACAACGTGTAGTCCTTGTACTGCACCGCGAGCGGAGCCCAGTTCGGCGCATTCCCCTGCCGGCGAGCCGCGTACGCCGACACCAGATCCCGCGTGAACGGCGCCACCGACGCCCCGTCCGCGGCGATGTGGTGGAACACGAACACCAACACGTGCTCCTGCGGGGAGACCCGGAACACGGTGGTCCGCAGCGGGAATTCCGTGTCCAGGTCGAAGCCCTCGCACACGGCGGCGTGCATCGCCGCGTCCACCGCGTCCGCGGCCACGTCGACCACCCGGAACCGGGCGGCCGCCTCCTCAGGCGGTAGCACCCGCTGTTCCGGCGTGCCGTCCGCATTCTCGACGACCAAGGTACGCAGGCTCTCGTGCCGGGTGACGACGTCCATCACCGCCGCGGCCAGGGCCGCCGTGTGCAATGGCCCGTCCAGGCGCAGCACGAACGGGAAGTTGTAGGTCGCGGACGGACCTTCCAGACGATGAAGGAACCACAGCCGACGCTGGGCAAAGGACAACGGAATCATCGGTGCTTCTCCTAAACGGTCATCTGGCGGAGCTGGGGGCGCTTCGACTTCGGCCTGGACGACTCCTCGATCCGAACCGCCAACTGGGCGACGGTCGGATTGCGGAACACAGTCGTGACCTTCACGTCGACGTCGAGCTCGTTGCGGATTCGGCCGATCAGCCGAGTGGCCAGCAGCGAGTGCCCTCCGTGGTCGAAGAAGCCGATGTCGATGCCGACCTCCTCCACACCCAGCAGCTCGGCGAACAACCGGCACAGAACCTGCTCGTTGTGGTTGCGCGGCCCTCGTCCGGTCGCGGCTTCGGCGCGGTCGGGTGCCGGGAGCGCGGCGCGGTCGAGTTTCCCGCTCGGTGACGTGGGGAACTCGGCGAGCGACACGATCGCCGACGGAACCATGTACTCCGGCAGGCGCTCCCGGAGCAGGTCCGTCAAGACCGCGACGTCCGGTCCGGCCGGGTCCGCCTTGCCGTCCGGCACGACATACGCGACCAACCGCTGGTCACCGACGCGTTCCTCACGCACCACGGCGACCGCTTGCGCCACTCCGGGATGCTCGGCCAGCACATGCTCGACCTCACCGAGCTCGATCCGGAATCCCCGGATCTTCACCTGGAAATCGCTTCGCCCGATGTACTCCAGTCGACCGTCCCCACCCCACCGCACCAGATCACCGGTGCGATACATCCGCGCACCGGGCTCGCCGAACGGACAGGCCACGAACCGCGCCGCGGTCAGCTCCGGCCGGCCGTGATACCCGCGGGCCAGGCCGTCGCCGGCGATGTACAACTCACCCTGCACCCCGCGCGGGACCGGAAGCAGCCCCGAGTCGAGCACGTACACCCGGGTGTTCCCGATCGGCGTCCCGATCGCCGGGACGCCGGATCCGGACTCGACCGTCGCCGTCATCGACCAGATCGTCGTCTCGGTCGGACCGTACACGTTGCACACTTCGACGGCCTGCCCGGCCAGGACCTCGGCCAGTTGCACGGGCAGGGCCTCCCCACCGACCAGGACCCGCAGTCCCCGCGCGGCAGTCGGCTCGTCCATCAGCAGCATCTGCCAAAACGCCGGTGTCGCCTGGACGATGGTGACCTCGTGCCGGCGCATCAGCTCCACCACGGCCGACGGCTGGGAAACGGTCTCCTTCCCCGCCAGCACCACCGCCGCCCCGGAGATCAACGGGAGATACAGTTCCACCCCGGCGATGTCGAACCCGACCGTGGTCACGGCGAGCAGCCGATCCGCGGACGTCAGCGGGAACCGCCGCCGCATCGCGGCCAGGAGGTTCGCCAGCGCGCCGTATGTGACCGCCACGCCCTTCGGAGTCCCCGTCGAACCCGAGGTGTAGATCACGTACGCGGGGTTTTCCGGCCGAACAACCAGGTCCGGCGCCGACGCCGGATACCCCGAGCAATCCGCACCGGCGAGCACATCGGGATCGAGCACGAGCGTGGGACCGGAATCCTCGAGGATGTGATCGATGCGCGAACGCGGGTGTGCCGGGTCGATCGGGATGTAACCCGCACCGGCCCTCAACACCGCCAGCAGCGCGACCACGAGTTCCGTGGACCGGGGCAAGTACACGCCGACCAGCGACTCCGGCCGCACACCGCGGTCGATCAGCCAATGCGCCAGCCGGTTCACCCGCGCGTCCAACTCCCGGTAGGTCAACGACTCTTCCTCACCGACCAGGGCAAGGGCTTCCGGCGTCGCCGCCACCTGCCCGCGCAGCGCCTCCACCAGCCCCCGCTCCAGGGTCGGTTCGACCGTGTCGTTCACCCCGCGCAACAACCAACGCCGCTCCTCCTCGCCGAGCACGTCGACATCCCCGAGGCGGGTGTCCGGATCGGCGAGAATGCCGTCCAGCACCCGGACGAGCCGGGCGGCGATCGCCTCGGCCGCGTCGCGGTCGTAGAGGTTGTTCTGGTAGTCGAGGGAGAGCCGCAGGTAGGGGTCGGAGGAGTTGAGGGTGAGCGGGTAGTGCGAGCCCGCGAACGGCCGGATGCCGTCGATCGTGAACCCCGCCGCGATGTTCGCGTCGACGATGCCCTCGCGGTCGACCGGGTAGTTCTCGAACACGACGATCGTGTCGAACAGGGTGGGCAGCCCCACGCCGCGCTGGATGTCGGCCAGCCCGTGGTAGTGGTGGTCCAGCAGAGCGGTCTGCCGGTCCTGCAACTGGGTGATCACGCCGCCCAGGCTGTGGTCCGGTCGGCAGAACACCCTGATCGGAAGGGTATTGATGAACAGGCCTACCATCTCGTCCGAACCGAGCAGGTCCGCGGGACGACCGTTGACGGCGGCGCCGAACACCACGTCCTGCTGCCCGGTCAGCTTGGAGAGCAGGACCGCCCACGCGCCTTGCAGGAGCGTGTTCAGCGTGACCCCGAGTTCCGCGGCGCGCCGGGCGAGTTCACGGCCCTTGTCGATCGACAGCGGTACCTCGACCCGCCCGAGGGCGGACGCCGCCTCCTGGAGGGGGGCCTTCGGGGCCACGAGGGTCGGCTGGTCCAATCCGTCGAGCTCGGCGGCCCACCGCGCGGCCGACGCCTCCCGGTCCTGCGTGGACAACCAGGCCAGGTAGTCACCGTAGTTGCGGACCGGGGGAAGCTCGCGGGTCTCGGAGTACAGCCGAATCAGATCCGTGATCACCACAGGCGACGACCAGCCGTCGAACAGGGTGTGATGCGCCGTGATGACGAGTTTCGCCCGCTGCGGCCCGCAGCTGAGCAGAGCCAGGCGAAGCAGCGGCGGCCGGGTGGGGTCGAGTTGGTCGGCCCGGTCCTCGGCGAGGAAGGTGTCGAGCGCCGCGTCCTGCTCGGCTTCGCCCCGACCGGTCAGGTCGATGTGCTGCCATGGCACGGCGACGTGTTCCGGCACCACCTGCACCGGATCGCCGCCCGCTCCGGTGACGAACGCCGAGCGCAGGTTCGCGTACCGGCCGAGCAGTGCCTGACCGGCGGCCCGCATGCGCGCCGGATCCACATGCCCGGACAGGTGCAGCACGAACTGCATGTGGTAGACGTCGAAGGAACCGTCGGCGAACGCCGCCTGGAACAGGATCCCGGACTGCGACGGAGACACGGGCCATATCTGGGCCAGCCGGCCGTAGCGTGCCTCCCAGCGCTCGATCTCGTCCTGCCGCACCGGGACCAGCGGGGCGTCCGAAGGCGTCAGCCCGCCGACCTCCGGCCGTGCGGCGTACGTGGCCATGCCGTGCAGCACCTCGACCCACAGCTCGGCCAGTTCGCGGGTCAGCTCGCGGGTCAGCACCCCGGTGGGGAACATGAAGACGGCCTGCAACCCGGCGTCCGTGGCGACCGAGTTGACCTCTAGGGCGGACAGCGCGGGCAGGTCCGGATCGGGCGTCGGGATCAGCTCGGCGGACCAGGACGCCGGTCCCCACCCGTCGGCGCGCAGGTGCTCGGGCACGTCGGCGTCGGAGATCCGGCCGAGGTAGTTGAATCCGATCTGCGGCACCGGGAGGTCGGCGAGCGGCCCGGCGGTCTCCGGGTTGAGGTGGCGCAGCAGTCCGTACCCCACGCCCTTGTCCGGGATCGCGCGCAGCTGCTCCTTGACCAGTTTGATCGCCTTCCCGGCCGCAGGGCCGCCGGCCGACACCTCGGCCGGGTCCACCGCGCTCACGTCGACCCGGGCGGGGTACATGGCGGTGAACCATCCGACGGTCCGGGAGAGGTCGGCGCCGGGGACGAGGTCCTCCTCGCGGCCGTGCCCCTCCAGCCGAACCAGGGTCGAGCGGTCCGCACCGCGCCACCGGTTCACCGCCAGTGCGAGCGCGGCGAGCAGCACGTCGGTCCCGGTGCCCTTGAACGCGGCGGGAAGCCTGGTCAGCACCGCCTCGGTGACCTCGGCGGACAGCTGCACCCGCACGGTGTCGAGCGTGGACATCACATCCACCGCCGGGTCGAACGCCCGCGTGCCCAGCGGGGGGTTCGACGCTTCGAGCACGTCCCGCCAGTACTCCAGTTCCGCTTCCCGCTCCGGGGCGAACGCCTCGGTCTGAAGGGCCGAAGCCCAGCGGCGGGCCGACGTGCCGACCGCGGGCAGCTCGGGCGTGCGACCGGACCGGACCTGCTGCCATGCCTCGGCGAAGTCCGACATGAGGATCCGCCAGGAGACACCGTCCACCACCAGGTGGTGGAGCACCACGAGCAGCCTGCCCGCCCCCGACTCCGGGGCGAACCAGACGAAGTCCGCCATGGTCCCGGCTTCCGGGTCGAGTCGCCCGACGGCGTCGTCCAGTTCCGCCTTGGCCGCCGCCAACGAGGACGGCTCGTCCCACCGGCCGTCGCAGGGAACCCGGCGGATCAGGTCCGCCGCCCGCGCGGCGGCCTGCGGGTGTGCGACGAGGGAGAGTTCGTCGCCGCGCACCAGTTGCGCGCGCAGGAGGTCGTGCCGGTCGAGCACGGCGTCCAGCGTCGCGGCCAACCCGCTCTCGTCGATGCCCGCGGGCAGTTCGAGCACCATCGACATGGCGAAGCGGTTCATCCCGCCGCCGTGCTCGAACACATGCCGTGCCACCGGCTGCAACGGCATCGGGCCGACGCCGCCACCCTCGTCCTCGACGAGCACGGGTGCCCGGTCCCGGCGGGTGGTCGCCACCTCGGCAAGCCGGGCCGCCGTGCGGCACTCGAAGATCTCCCGCGTGCCGAGGTCCAAGCCCCGGGCCCGGGCTCGGGCCACCACCTGGATCGACCGCAGGCTGTCCCCGCCCACCGCGAAGAAGTCGTCGTCGACACCGACCCGCTCCACACCGAGCACGTCCGCGTACGCCGCGGTGATGATCACCTCGGCCTCGGTGCGGGGCTCGCGGTACACCTCGCCCACGAAATCCGGTTCGGGCAGCGCCGAACGGTCCAGCTTGCCGGTCGGTCCGTACGGCAGTCGGCCGAGGACCACGAAGGCCGACGGCACCATGTAGTCGGGCAGCCGGGCGGCGACGAACTTGCGCAGCTCGGCGGCCGAAGCACCGGACTGCACATCCACATCGCCGATACCACCGGCGCCATCGTCACCGACGGCTCCCTCGCCGATGTGCACCACATACGCGACGAGCCGCCGCCCGCCCGAGGGCACCTCGCGGCTGACCACCACGACCTCGCTGATGCCGGGGTGCCGCGCGAGCGCCGCCTCGACCTCGGCGGTCTCGACGCGGAAGCCGCGCACCTTCACTTGGCCGTCGCCACGGCCCAGGCACTCCAATCGACCACGCGCGTTCCAGCGGGCCAGGTCGCCCGTGCGGTACATCCGCTCGCCCGCGGGGCCGAACGGGTTCGCCACGAACCGCTCGGCGGTCATGCCCGGTCGGCCGTGGTAGCCGCGGCCGAGGCAGGTCCCGACCACGTACAGCTCACCGATCACGCCCTGCGGCACCGGGGCGAGGCCCGGGCCCAGCACGTAGGCACGCATGTTCCCCAGCGGGGTGCCGATCGGCGCGACCTCGCTCTGCGCCCATTCCTCGGACGCCGCGAGGGAGAACGTGGTGGCGTAGAAGCTCTCGCTCTGACCGTAGGAGTTCACGACCTGCACGCCGGGCAGAGCCTCGCGCACCTGCCGCACCAGGCGCGCCGGGAGCACGTCACCGGCGAAGACGACGGCGCGCACACCGGTCGTCTTCTCCAGGTGGCCGACCAGTTCCCCGAGCACCGAGGGAACCGCGCTGATCACGTGGCCGTCCCAGGTGTCCCGCTCGCCGAGCACCAGCGCGTTGGGCACCACCTCGGCCGTGCCGCCGGTGGACAGGGTGGACAGCAGCTCGAAGACCGAGACGTCGAAGTTCACCGAGGTACCGGCCAGCATCCGCCACCCGGGCGGCGCGTCCAGCACGCGCACCAGCTCCCGCACCCCGTTGACCACGTTGCGGTGCGTGATCGCCGCACCCTTCGGCTTGCCCGTGGAGCCGGAGGTGTACATCACGTACGCCAGGTTGTCCGGACCCAACGGCGCGATCCGACCCGCGTCGTCCGGCGCGCCCTCGGGCGAGTCCCATTCGGCGCGCTGGTCGAGGTCGACGGTCGAGATGTCGTTCCGCGGCAGGTCCCGCCACGTTCGGGTGTCGGTGACCGCGAAGCGCGGAGCCGCTTCGGACAGCACACTCTCCGCTCGCCCGCCGAGGTATTGCGGGTCCATCGGCAGGTAGCCGGCACCGGACTTGAGGATCCCGAGCAGGCCGACCACCAGGTCCTCCGTGCGCGGCAACGCCAGCACGACCAGGTCTTCCGGCCCGGCACCACGCCGAACCAGCTCCCACGCGACGCCGTTCGCCCGGTCGTCGAGTTGCCGGTAGGTCAGCGTCCGGTCGTCGCACACGATCGCCGGGGCGTCCGGCGTTTTGGCCACCTGGCCTTCGAACAGCTCCGGAATCGTCAGCTCGGTCACGGCTGTGGCGGTGTCGTTGAACCGGGTGAGCAACCGGTCCCGCTCGGCTGCGTCGAGCACGTCGATGCCGCCGATCTCGCGCTCCGAGTCGGCAACGAGGCGGCTCAGCACGCGCACGAACCGGTTCGCGATGCCCTCGACCGTGTCCCTGTCGAACAGGTCGGTGACGTACTCCAGACCGCATTCCGCCCCGCCCGAGGCGTTCGGGATCATGTCGAAGAAGAGGTCGAACTTGGCCGTCCCGGTGTCGAGCCGCTCGGCCCGGACGTCGAGGCCGGGCAGTTGCAGATCCGGCACCGCCGGCTGCCAGGAGAGCATCACCTGGAAGAACGGGTTGTAGGCGGTGGACCGGTCCGGGTTGAGCAGTTCCACCAACCGCTCGAACGGCATGTCCTGGTTGTCGTACGCGGCGAGGGCCCGGTCCCGCACGCGCTGGAGCAGTCGGCCGAAGGTCGGGTTCCCGGAGAGGTCGACGCGCAGCACCCAGGTGTTGACGAAGAACCCGACGAGCTCCCGCAGTTCCTCATCGGTGCGACCCGCGATCGGGGCGCCGATGGGCACGTCGTCACCGCAGCCGAGGTGGTACAGGAGCACCGCCAGCGCGGAATGCATGACCATCGAGATCGTGGTGTCCGCTTGCGCCGCGAGCTTCTCCACGGATCGGAGCAGGTCGGGGTCGATCGAGAACTCGACCCGATCGCCGCGGTGGTTCATCACCTTCGGGCGCGGACGATCCGTCGGCATCGCCAGCGGCTGCGCCAGATCGGCCAACGTCTCGCGCCAGTACGCCAGTTGCCTGGCTGCCAGGCTGTCCGGATCGGCCTCGTCACCGAGCACGTCGCGCTGCCACAGCGTGTAGTCCGCGTACTGCACCGGGAGCGGCTCCCAGGCCGGGGCCCTGCCCTGCCTGCGGTCCGCGTAGGCCATGGTGAGATCGCGGAACAGCGGCCCGAAGGACTCCCCGTCCACCGCGATGTGGTGCGCCACAAGCACCAGGGTGTGCTCGCGCGGTCCGCACCGCACCAGCCTGGCGCGGATCGGCACGTCGGCGGCCAGGTCGAAGGTCTTGGTGGCCACCTCGTCGACCGCCGCGGCCCGCTCCTCCTCCGTGACCTCGACGACCGACAGGTCGAACGGCTGCTCCCCGGACGGCAGTACCTGCTGATGCGGGACGCCGTCGTCGTCCTCGACGATCACCGTGCGCAGGACCTCGTGCCGGTCGATGACATCGCGGAGCGCCGACTCCAGTGCG
>NZ_JBEXCV010000135.1:0-24599 GCF_040605455.1 Embleya sp. NPDC005575
GCCGGCGGGGCCGGTGTCCGGTACGGCCGCGGCGACCGGCGCCTCGTTGATGCTCTCGTGGTTGTGCCCGCCGGGTTCGATGTACGGCGCGCCGGTCTCGTGGGCCAGCGGTGCGGTCGCCGGGTTCACCCGTGCGGCGGCGGGTGCGGCGGCGGCGCCGAAGACCACATCCGAGCAGGAGTAGAACGCCTCGGGGCTGTCGGTGCGTTGGTAGACGACGTAGATCAGGTGCCGACCGGTCTTGCCGGTGGGCATCCGCCCGTTCATCACGAACGACCCGTTGTCCAACGGCGGATCGGTCTGGGTCAGGAACGGCGTGGGCTCCAGGTCCGACCACTTCAGCGGCACCGTGGGGTCGTATCCGTCCCTTGTCACATAGAACTCGAACGTGCCGCGATGCGGCGAGGTGGCCCGGAACAGGAAGTTGAAGGTGCTGCCTGCGGAGACCGTGGTCGCCGGCCAGTCGGCGCGCGCCTGGTCGAAACCCTTGTACTTGTCCCGCCCGGCACTGCACAGCTTGCCGTCCGGAATCACTTGACGATGCCGGCCGGCAACGTCCGCGAGGTTGACCTCGTTCCAGTCGTACACGGGCTGCGTGCCGCCGATCGCGACAGCCGCCTTGCACGCGGCGGACGTGGGGTTCTCCGGATTCTCGGCGCGACAGGTGCCGGTGCGGCTGAGCGGGTTGCTCAGGGTGCCGTGTGCCTGCGCCGTTCCGGTGGCGAGCGCGGTGATCGTCAGGGGCGTCAGACAGCAGGCCGCAGCGAACGCCGCGGCCTTGCGGCGAGACTTCATGAAGCCCTCCGGGTAAGGGAGTTGCCGATATCGGGGACGTACGGGGGCCTCGAACGGGAGCTCCCTCGCGGGAGTCCTCGGATGGGGCGAATCGGCGTGGATGGGACGGTCGGCGCGGATGGGTGAGTCGGCGCGGGTGGGACGGGGATCCGCGATGGCCGCGACGGATCCGGCTGTTCCGGCTGTTCCGGCGTACGGGTGCCACCGCCCGCGGACCGAGGGGAGAGGTATAGACCACTGGCTGCGGCGGTACTCAGAGTCGCCGTGCTCGCCCGGTCGCGCAAGAGCGCGGAGCCGGTCTTTCCGATTGCATCGCGCGATTCGACGGTCATTACTCCCCAACCGAGGCGTTGCGAATCGCGCCGAAACATCGGGATGGCCTGCACGGCTTTGCTTCTGACGTGGCGTCAGTTGTGTCGTCATTGTGGCGAGGAAAAAATTTCCGCCATCGGGACCGGCCTTGCCAATACTTGCCGGGCGCCCCCAAAAAGTGCCCTCACACCTATGGACGGGGACAGGGTTGGTATAGACCATTGTCCGTGCCGGGACACTCGTCGACGCGATGCGGACGGCGATCGTCCGGACCTTTCGAGGATCGGCGCCATCGAGAACCACCCGAACACCAAGCACCATTCATCCCCACAGCAAGCACTCCGCCCTCAAGCACTCCGTCCCAAGTACCCCGGCACCAAGCACCCCGACACCGACTGCCGCACCGCCCGGCCGCGAGCGGTGGTGCACGCCAACCGGCGGCGTGCGCACGGCATGTCCAGCACCGCTCTCGTCCCCCGACTCGTGTCCCAAGACGTGTCCAGGAGCCGGCTCGATGATCTGGCGTTCTGGTCGGCGGGCCGCGACAACGACTCCTGCCCGGGCGGCGGCGTCTCACCCACGTGCAGCGGCATCAGCCAATCCCCGTACGAATTCACCAACCTCTTCGAGAACTTCACCGGCTGAACGCACCCGACCCGGCATCGGTCGACCCCCTTTCGACCGTTGCCTCCCAGGCCCGGCGGCGCCCACGCGACGCCGCCGGGCCCACCTTCACTCCGGAACCGGCCGGCCTCGGCGACGTCGGCTCACCCCGAGACCGGATAGGGGACGGATATCGGGATTCGCGCGTATCGCATCACTTTCAACCGTTACGTTGATCTCGGGCCGGGGCCGACCCTGACGTTGCGTACGAAGCGGAGTGATGATCCATGCCACGCAGGAATCTGGACCCCTACAAGTCACCAAGGGCCTTCTACGCCTCGGAGTTGCTCCGACTGCGCGAGGCCGCGGGGCTGACCCAGGCCCAGCTCGCCGAGCACGTGTTCTGCCACGATTCGAACATCGCCCACTTCGAATCGGGTAAGCGGCGGCCTCTGGTGGAGACCTCGAAGATGTTCGACGAGGTGTTCGACACCGGCGAGCACCTCCAGCGCCTCTGCGCGTTGGCCCGCCGGTCCGGGCACGCCGAATACTTCGCGGACGCGGCGGAGTTGGAGGAGCGCGCGCTGACGATCAGCGAGTACTCACCGATGCTGGTACCGGGCTTCCTGCAAACCGAGGCGTACGCACGCGCATTCACCAAGTCCGCTCGCCCCTTCACCGCCGAGGACGAAATCGAAGAACTCGTGCGAACGCGCATGGAGCGAGCGCGGCTGCTGGACAGGCAACGCCCTCCCAGAATCTGGGAGATCATCCACGAGGCTGCGCTGCACGTCGTCGTGGGGTCGCCCGAGATCATGCACGAACAATTGCTGGCCATCGTCGAGGCCGGCAGAAGTCGCCGCTACCTGGTGCAAGTGCAGCCGTTCACCGACGGCCCGCACCCGTTCATGACGGGCGTCGTCTCCTTGATGTCCTTCGCGGATGCCTCACCTGTCGTATACGTCGAGGGCGCTTACACGGGCCAGCTGATCGACGATCCGACCGTGGCCGGGAGCTATCAGAAGGCATACGATCTGGCCAGAGCGGCCGCGCTCTCGCCGACGGCTTCCCTGGTCCTGATCGAATCCGCAGCGAAGGGTTTCGCAACCGATGAGCATCGCACGTGACCTGAGCATGGCCCGCTGGCGCAAGTCCTCCTACACCAATGCTGATGGCGGTAACTGCGTCGAGGTAGCCGGCGGCCTGCCCGGCGTCGTCCCGGTCCGCGACAGCAGGGTCCCCGACAGCCCCATGCTGGTCTTCGCGAACGACGGCTGGTCGGCCTTGTTGTCCGACATCGGGCACAGCGCTCACACGGCCCACTGACAACGGTTGGGGTCCCGAGGCTCAATAGCCCCGGGACTCCAACCTCGTCCCACTTTCGGCCGACCCCTTGGCGAGGCTTTTGTCCAGGAGTATGGTGGTTAGTGGCCTACGGGGCGAGCGAGGGAGTTCGATCGATCAGTGGTTGGCCTTGGAGATGGGAGCTTCGGCTCAAGCCAAGGTCGGGTGGTCGGGCTGAGAGGCGTGAAGGTCGAATGGACCGGAACGCGACCCCTAGCACCTGATCCGGACAATGCCGGCGCAGGGAGCCCACCTCGTAGGTCCTTTTCGCGCGTACGTCCGCCCGGTCACCGGGCCCGACGAACGCGCGTTCGCTTGTCTTCACCGGAGTTGTAGTACTCGCGCCGGCCACCGCCAACCATCGTTTGCGTTGTGGCGAGCGAACCTTCCAGTGAGCCCCCACGCGCCGTCAGTCGATGGGGGTGGCGAGTTCGTACACGACCTCCAGGTACGCCGCGGCAACCGCGCTCAGACCGGTGCGCGGCCCGACGCGGACGGCGGGTAGTCCCGGACGGCGAACAATGGCATTGCCCGGTCGAGCGCGCGCCCACCACCCTGGGCACATGCAGCGAGACGCACGCGAAACCGACGACGCATCCGGGCCCCACCCCCTCCCCGACATCCACGTACGCGCCGCCGAACCGGCGGACGGACCCGCGCTGACCCGGATCGACCACGACACCTGGAGCACGCGGGTCACCCCTACGCCGCCCCTGCCGCCGGCACGCCCGTTCTTCGACCCCGACACCCCGCCGGCAAACGTGCTGGTCGCGTACGAGGGGTCGGAGGTACGCGGCTTCGTCAAGATACGTCCGTCCCGGATGGCCGCCAGTGGGCACGTCCAATACATCCACGGCTTCGCGGTGGATCCCGCCCATCAGGGCCGTGGCATCGGCGTCCTGCTGCTGACCGCCGCCCGCGCGGAGGCCGTTCGCCGCAGCGCCCGACGGATCACGCTGCACGTGCTGGGGACCAACTCCCGCGCGTGGCGGCTGTACGAGAAGTGCGGATACACGGTCGAGGGCATCGCCAAAGGCGAGTTCCTGCTCGACGGCCGCTACGTGGACTCGGTGTCGATGGCGCTGGAGCTGGAGCCGGCGGCGGCGCTCGACCCGGTGGGGAACACAGCGGAGGAGGGTGACGCCGGCACACCCCCGAGCGCGGATCGTCCGTAGGGCGAAGCCGGGGACGGGTGCCCGCCCGCTTCGGGGTGCGTGATCGGCCGATCGGACGACGTCCGCGTGGTTCCGTCGCGTCCTTCGGCGTGGCGTGCGCGCGGTGCCGGACTGCCGGGCCGAGCCGGCGGATAGTGGAACGAAGGCGATCCCCGGCACCGGTCGCGCCCGCGTCCGCTGCCGCACCCTTGGGAGAAACCCCGTGTCCGATATCCAGTTCACCTACGTCATGTACATCCGCACCACCCCCGAGGAGTTGTGGCGCGCACTGACCGACCGGGCCGAGATCAGCCGCTACTTCGACGGCTCGGGACCGGAATCGGACTGGCAGGTCGGCTCGCCGGTCCGCTGGTGGATGTCACCGCGGACGGCACCGCGTGACGCCGGCCAGGTGGTGCTGGCGGCCGAACCGCCTCGTCGACTGGCGTACACGTGGCACAACTACGAGCCCGAGATCGGTGAGATGTTCGGCTGGAGCGCGGAACAACTCGCCGAACACCGCCGTGAGCCGATCTCCCGGGTCTCCTTCGACCTGGTACCGCTGGGCGAGGTGGTCGCGCTGCGCGTCCTGCACGAGGGCTTCGCGCCGGATTCCGAGATACTCAAGAGCATCCGCGAGGGCTGGCCGATGATCCTGTCCAACCTCAAGACGGTGCTGGAAACCGGCGAGACCCTACGCTTCGGCGCCTAGCACCGGTCGGCGAATACGGAGATGTCCGTGTCGGCGGGAGGAATTCGGGGCGCCGATCGCGGCCCGAGGCGTGAGGGGTGAGTGAACGTCGCGGCGCGGGAGAAGTCGACCGGTCAGTGGGCGGGGTCGCGGGGGTGGACCGGGTCGGCGACCTTGGCGGGCGTGCGCAGGAAGGACCTGGTCACCTCGGTGAAGGCTTGGGGCTCGGCGGCGTGGATCAGGTGGCCGGCCGGGATGGTGACCACCCGGGCGTCGGAAAGACGGCGGGTCCACTCGGTGACACGGTCCTGCGGAATATGGCTCGCCGAGCCGCCGGCAACGACGAGGGTGGGGGCGGTGATTCGGGCCAGGCGCTCCCACCACACGGGATCGGGAGTGTCGACCTGCTTGCGGACGGCGACGACCATGTCCCAGTCGAAGCCGAGTTCGCCCTCGGGCCGCGTCGGCGGGATCGGGTCGCGCGGCAGCGGTACGGAGACGTCCTCGAGCACCAACCGTCCCACCCGTTCCGGGTGTTCCTGCGCGAACACGTAGGCCACCACGCCGCCCAACGAGTGCCCGATCAGGTCCACCCGATCGAGGCCGAGTGCGTCGAGGAAGCCGACCAGGTCGTCCCGCATCAATTCGATGGAGTAGTCCCCGGGCCAATCGCTGCGCCCGTGCCCGCGCAGATCGACCGCGTACACCCGCCACTGCTCGGCCAGGGCTTCGGCTATGCGGACCCAGTGCGTGGCGTCCTCGCCAAGTGCGTGCAGCAGCACCAGCGGCGGGGCCTCCGGCGCACCCCACACGTCGTACGCCAAGCGGATCCCGTCGATCTCGACCACGCTCGATACACCCCTCGATTCACCCATATTCGGACCATATCCGCGCGACAGCCGTCGACGGAACGCCGTTCGCTCCGGGCCGAATGGGTCGGGCGCCGCCGAATCCCGCGCCTTACGCCATCGCGTCCGGTACCGCCGCCGCAGCGTGGCCTTCCAGCGGCCCGATGTCGCCGCTGGTCTGCCCGTACCTCACGCCGAGCGGGCCGAGCTTGGCCTTCGCCCGCTCGCTCCGGAAGGCAACCTTGACCAACGCCTCGTACAGGTCACCGGCGGCCTCGGAGCGGGCCAGGCCGGAGTCCTGGATGGCGCGGCGCGTACGCGGGGCGGCGTATCCGCGGGGCGTTTCGTGCGGCGAGGGCGGGGCCGGAGTCGACGGTGGGTCGGATCCAGCCGTCGAGCGACTCCAGGAAGGCGTCGAAGTCGTCGCGGTGGATGAAGTGGCCCACGTTCTCCACCACGCGTACCTCGAAGCCGTTCCCGCGCAGTCCCGACGAACAGGCTGACAGCTGTGCCCATCGCGAACATCCCGACGGTGATCGGCTCCGCCGTCGCCGCCCCGATGTTGAGGTCGAAGAAGGTGATCCCGACCATCAGCGCGTCGAAGTAGATCCACCGCGTGCCGAACACCTCGGCCCACCCCAGCCCCAGCCCCACCCCGGCCAAGCACACCCGAAAAGGTTGCCGCGCCCGTCCACACCGTCCACTCGGCCCACCCAACACACCCACCCCCCACCTAAGTTGCGGCTCGAAACTTAATCCGCGCCCAAGCCTCACCCACCCGCGTTCGCGATCCGAAGCCACTCGACGCCAACCGGGCCGCAAAGCGTTGATTCCTGAAGATCCTCCCGGCTAACAACCAGTTTTTGGTTCGCTTACGTTTCCGAACCGTTACCGTAGCCGGCATTTCTCAGGGGTTCCGGGGTCTGGCGAACACCCGATGAGGCTATTACGTTGTCGCCCACAACATTTAAGGCGACACCGCCTTCACCTGTTGCAGCTGCCCGCTGTCGTGCACCCGCGCACCCGTCTGTCACACGCCACACAGCCCGCACCGCACCACCCCGCCGCACCACCCGACGCCGCACCACCCCCGACGACGTCTTCCACGTCCCCGCCGGCCCCACCGGCGCGTGCCCGAAGGGATCCACCATGCGCAAGAGGTTCCTCGTGTCCGTCTCCGCCTGCGCCGTACTCGCCGCCGGCACCCTCTCCGCCTGCTCGGACGATTCCGGCACCGGCTCGTCCGGCTCCACGAACGGTGGTGGCAAGAAGGCCAAGATCGGCGTGATCCTGCCCGACAGCAAGACGTCGGGCCGGTGGGAGACCAACGACCGCAAGTACCTCACCGACGCCTTCAAGGCCGCCGGCGTCGACTACGACATCCAGAACGCGCAGGGCGACAAGTCCCAGTTCCAGACCCTGGCCGACCAGATGATCACCAACGGCGCGACCGTCCTGATCATCGTCAACCTGGACAGCGGCACCGGAAAGGCCGTTCTGGACAAGGCCAAGTCCCAGGGTGTCGCCACCATCGACTACGACCGACTGACTCTCGGCGGCAGCGCGCAGTACTACGTCAGCTTCGACAACGTGAAGGTCGGCACGTTGATGGGCCAGGGCCTCGAAAAGTGCCTGTCCGCCGCGAACGCGCAAAAGCCCACCGTCGCGATGCTCAACGGCTCGGCCACCGACAACAACGCGACGCTGCTCAAGCAGGGCTACGACGCGGTACTCAAGCCGAAGTTCGACTCCGGCGAGTACGTCAAGGGCCCGGACCAGGCCGTCCCGGACTGGAACAACACCGAGGGCGCGAACCTGTTCGAGCAGATGCTCACCCAGTCGCCGAACATCTCCGGCGTCGTGGCAGCCAACGACGGCCTGGGCAACGCCGCGATCTCGATCCTGAAGAAGCAGAAACTCAACGGCAAGGTCCCGGTCACCGGTCAGGACGCGGAAACCACCGCTCTGCAGAACATCCTGGTCGGCGACCAGTGCATGACCGTCTACAAGGCGATCAAGAAGGAGGCCGACGCGGTCTCCGGGCTGGCCGTCGCCCTCGCCAAGGGCCAAAAGCCCGCCGTGCCCGCCATCGTCCGCGACCCCGAGGGCAAGCGCGACGTGCCGTCCGTGCTGCTGGAGCCGTTGGCCATCTACAAGGAGAACGTCAAGGACGTGGTCGCCGACGGGTACGTCACCAAGGACACCCTGTGCACCGGCGCGTACGCCGCCAAGTGCACCGAGTTCGGCATCAACTAGCCCAGCACGTCGCGCAGTTGCGCCGGAACCGCACCCACGAGGGTCGGTTCCGGCCGGCGCGAACCCGGCCGCCACCCCCACGCGAGGAGCCCGCACCGTGGCCCTGTCCCCCACCCCCGCCCCGCCGCCCGCGTCCGATCCCGTGCTCGAACTGCGCGGCATCAACAAGAGCTTCGGCGCCGTACACGTCCTGCGCGACGTGGACCTGTCCGTGTACGAGGGCCAGGTGACCGCGCTCGTCGGCGACAACGGCGCGGGCAAGTCGACCCTGGTCAAGTGCATCGGCGGCATCCACACCGCCGACTCCGGCGAGTACTTCTTCGGCGGTGCGCCGGTCACCGTCAACAGCCCCCGCGACGCGTCCGACCTGGGCGTCGAGATCGTCTACCAGGACCTCGCCCTGTGCGACAACCTCGACATCGTGCAGAACATGTTCCTCGGTCGCGAGCGCCGGCGCGGCTGGGTGCTGGACGAGGACAGCATGGAGCAGATCGCCGAGGAGACCCTGGCCGGCCTGTCCGTACGCACCGTCTCCTCGATCCGCCAGCGCGTCTCCAGCCTTTCCGGCGGCCAGCGCCAGACCGTGGCGATCGCCAAGGCGGTGCTGTGGAACAGCAAGGTCGTCGTCCTGGACGAACCCACCGCCGCGCTGGGCGTCTCGCAGACCGCGCAGGTGCTCGAACTGGTGCGCCGACTGGCCGACAACGGCCTGGCCGTCGTGCTCATCTCGCACAACATGAACGACGTGTTCGCGGTCGCCGACCGGATCGCGGTGCTCTACCTGGGCCGCACCGCCGCACAGGTCAGCACCAGCGAGATCACCCATTCCCAGATCGTCGAACTCATCACGTCGGGGCAGACCGAGGCACTCGGTCCCGGCGCGGGTCGAAACGGAGTGAACCGATGACGAGCAGCGTCCTGCCTCTCGCCGACAAGAGCGAGTCCGATGCGCCCGAGTCGCCGGTGATCACGCACATCAAGGGCTACATCGCCCGACTTCGCGGCGGCGACACCGGCGCGATGCCCGCCGTGCTCGGCCTGGTGGTGCTGTGCACGGTCTTCGCGATCATGCGCCCGAGGTTCCTGAGCGCGGGCAACTTCGCCAACCTGTTCACCCAGGGCGCCGCGGTCACCGTGATCGCCATGGGGTTGATCTTCGTCCTGGTATTGGGTGAGATCGACCTGTCCGCGGGCTTCGCCAGCGGCGTGTGTGCCGCGGTGCTGGCCGTACTGCTGACCGAACACGGCTGGCCCTGGTATGCGGGTGTGCTCGCCGCCCTGGTCGTCGGCGCGGTGATCGGCCTGGTGCTCGGCGTACTGGTGGCCAAGGTCGGCATCCCCTCCTTCGTGGTCACCCTGGGCGCGTTCCTGGCCTTCCAGGGCGTGTCGCTGCTCCTGGTCAAGGGCGGCACCAACGTACCGGTGCGCGACTCGACGATCCTGGCCATCTCCAACCGCAACCTCGCGCCGATCGTCGGCTGGCTGCTGGCCGCCGCAACCGTGGGCGGCTACGCGGCGCTGCAACTGCGCCGCAACCGCAGTCGCGTGCGACGCGGGCTGAGCGCCGAACCGATCGCGATCACCGGCATCCGGGTCGGCACGCTGGCGCTCCTGGTCGGCCTCGCGGTGTCCGTGCTCAACCAGGAGCGCAGTCGCAACGTGGTGATCTCCTCGCTACGCGGCGTGCCGATCGTGGTACCGGTCCTGGTGGTGCTGCTGCTGATCGGTACGTTCGTGCTGCGCCGCACGCCGTACGGGCTGAGCCTGTACGCGGTCGGCGGCAACCGCGAGGCGGCCCGCCGGGCCGGGATCAACGTGGACCGGGTGCGTATCTCGGCGTTCGTGATCTGTTCCACAATGGCCGCCATCGGCGGCATCGTCGCCGCTTCGCGGGCCAACTCGGTGGACTCGAACACCGGTGGCAGCAACGTGTTGTTGTATGCGGTGGGCGCCGCGGTGATCGGCGGCACCAGCCTGTTCGGCGGCAAGGGCCGGGTGTTGGACGCGGTGCTCGGCGGTGCCGTGGTCGCGGTGATCGACAACGGCATGGGGCTCATGGGGTACAGCGCGGGCGTCAAGTACGTTGTGACCGGCGTCGTGCTGCTCCTCGCCGCCGGGGTCGACGCCCTGTCGCGGCGGCGGGCCGAAGCCGCCGGGCTACGGTGACGCCGCCCTCCCCCTCGATCGACGCCACGGATGAGAAAGGCAGGGTCCGCAGCCCGATGCGCGCAGCGCCCACCCAGGAGGACATCCGCAGGCAGAACCTGGGGGCGCTGCTTCGCCACGTGCACGTGCTCGGCCCCACCTCCCGGGCCCGGTTGACCGCGGGCATGGGGCTCAACCGCAGCACCATCGGCGCGCTCACCGCCGACCTGGCGGCGGCGGGCCTGATCGTGGAGGAGGCCCCGCGGGACACCTCCGGCGGCGGGCGGGGCCGGCCCTCGCTCGTGGTCCGGGCGCAGTCGCAGCGGGTGTACGTGTACGCGTTCACGATCGGCGTGGACCGGGTGGTCGCGGCCCGGGTCGGGCTCGGCGGGGTGATCCTGGATCGCCGCGAAATACAGCGGCCCGGAAGCGGGTTCTCGCCCAAGGAGGTGGCCGAGGCGCTCGGCGGGTTCGTCGCGCAGATGCGACTGAGCGCGCCGCGCGACGGCGTGTGTGTGGGTGCCGGGGTCGCGGTCTGCGCAATGGTGCGCGGCTCGGACGGCACCATTCCCGAGGGGCACACCCCGGATTGGCGTGACGAGCCGCTGGGCGAGCGGCTGTCGGCGGCGATCGGCACCGTGGTCATGGTCGGCAACGACGCCGACCTGGGCGTGGTCGCCGAGCACACCCGGGGCGCGGCGGTGGGCTGCGACGACGTCATCTACCTGCACGGCGACGTGTGCATCGGTGGCGGCATCCTCTCCTCCGGGCGGCCGGTGACCGGCGGCGACGGATACGCGGGCGAGGTCGGGCACATGGTGGTCAACCCGGACGGCCGGCCGTGTCGGTGCGGGTCGCGCGGGTGCTGGGAGACCGAGATCGGCGAGTTCGCGCTCACTCGCGGCACCGCCAAGCACGCGATCGGCGGTCTGGCCGACTCGGCGGCGCGCGGCGATCAGGACGCGGAGGAGGGGCTGCGCCGGGTCGGCGACTGGCTCGGGCTCGGCGTGGCCAACCTGGTCAACATCCTCAACCCGCAGATGGTGGTGTTCGGCGGGACGCTGCGCGAGGTGTACCTGGCCACCGCCGCGCAGGTGCGCAGTCGGCTCAACCGGACCTCGCTGGCGGTCACCCGCGAACACCTCAAGCTGCGCACGGCCGCGCTCGGCGACGACGCGCCGCTGTACGGCGCCGCCGAGTTGGCCTTCGCCCGCCTGCTGGACAACCCGTTGGAACCGGGGTTGGAACCGGCGGGCTGAGGGTCCTTCGGGGGCGGAAGTCGGCTCCGAGGGACGGCCGGGCGCGAGCCGACGAGCGGACGGGCCGGTGGGTCAGCGGGGGCGCGGTCCGGTGTGCACCACGTGGCGCGTCGGGGGCGTGCGGCCACGCGATCGGGTGGACTCGACCGATCGCTTCCGCCGTCCGGGTGACGGGGCGGGCCGATCGGCGTGGGGCGCCCTGTTTCATGGAGTTCGTGTGGCCGTCGCGTTCGGACGATTGCATCGCGCCCGAGCATCCCCGAACGCGACGGTCGGTTTCGGTTCACCGGGGACGGCCGGCGGTACCGGTCGCGGCACGCGCCTCGGTGGCCGGGCGGCGGGGCGGCGGTCTCCCCCTGATCGACGTCCCTACCGCCGGGCAATCACGGTCCGGACGCCGGGGGACAGGTCACGGTCGACCTCGACAGTGGCCTGCTACACGGCTGCGTCCTTGCCGGCAATACCTGATCGGCCCGACTCCGTAGCATGCAACGCATGGCCATCAAGCTTGAGAACGTCGGCATCGCCGTTCGCGACCTCGACGCAACGATCTCCTTTTTCACCGACCTCGGCCTCACGGTGGTCGGCCGTGACACGGTCAGTGGTGAGTGGACCGACACGGCCGTCGGCCTTGATGGCAATCACGCCAAAATTGCGATGCTCCAGACGCCAGACGGTCACGGCCGCCTTGAGCTCTTCGAGTACATCCACCCCGAAGCGATCGAGTCGAAGCCCACTCGTCCCAACGAGATTGGCATGCATCGCGTCGCCTTCTCAGTCGACAACATCGATGAAGCCCTTGAGGTGGCCGCAAAGCACGGATGCCATCCGCTTCGCGGTGTGGCGACCTATCAGGACGTCTACAAGCTCACGTACGTCCGCGGTCCCAGCGGCATCCTTGTGATGCTCGCCGAGGAGCTGAAGAAGAACTGACGGCCGATCGGGTCAGAGGCGAGCTGTCCGACTGTTGGTCGACAGGGCAGAAGCAACGAACTCGTCGACGCCGCCTACCGGGAGCCTCCGGGTCCTGGCGCCGGGATGTTCACCACCAGCGAGGTTGCCCCCGCCCCTTGCCGAGCGCGGCAGCAACCGCTCCCTGTCGCAGGTCCACCGCCTCGTCGCCGGCACACCCGAGCGGCTGCCGCTGCGACATCGGGCGCCGCCTCGGCACCATGACCGACCGCAGCCCGCGTCGCCGGCCTCCCCCTGGCCGCGGAGCACCGCGCCGACGACGACACCACAGCCCGCCCGCTCGCCGAAGAGGCCGGAGAACCCCGGCGCCGCTGAACCCCCGATGACCACTCAGGGTGACCAAGACCCCTCGGCAGCCGAAGGACGCCACTGCCGATTGCGCGGGGTCGCCACATTGCCACCCTTTGTGCGGCGTCGCGCTCGCATCTCTCGGCAGCACACCGGGGTTTGCCCCGTGGGCATTCCCGGGCACGCACGCACGAAGGCCCAGCCCGCAGGTCGATTCGAAGGAGCCGGCATGTCGACGCCCACGCCCCAGGGGCGCACGCCCCAGGGCCGCACGCTCCAGGGCAGGGTCGCTCTCGTGGCCGGCGCCACCCGAGGCGCCGGGCGCGGGATCGCGGTGCAACTCGGCGCGGCCGGCGCGACCGTGTACGTGAGCGGACGCAGCACCCGCGAGCGGCGCTCGGAGTACGACCGGCCGGAGACCATCGAGGACACCGCCGATCTGGTCACCGCCGCAGGCGGACAGGGCATCGCGGTGCCCACGGACCATCTGGATCCGGTGCGGGTGCGAGCTCTGGTGGCCCGGATCGACGCCGAGCAGGGTCGGCTGGATGTGCTCGTCAACGACATCTGGGGCGGCGAGAAGTTGTTCGCGTGGGACACCCCGGTGTGGGAGCACGACCTGGACGACGGGTTGCGCCTGCTCCGGCTCGCGGTGGACACGCACGCGATCACCAACCACCACGCGTTGCCGCTGCTGCTGCGCACACCCGGCGGCCTGGTGGTGGAGATGACCGACGGCACCGAAGAGTACAACCGGGACACCTACCGGGTGTGCATCTTCTACGACCTGGCCAAGTCGGCGGTGCTGCGGATGGCCTTCGCGCTCGGTCACGAGCTGGGTACGCGCGGCGCCACCGCCGTCGCGCTGACTCCCGGGTGGCTGCGCTCGGAGATGATGCTCGACAACTTCGGCGTGACCGAGGCGAACTGGCGGGACGCGATGCGGATCCAACCGCACTTCGGCATCTCCGAATCCCCCGCCTACGTCGGCCGGGCCGTGGTGGCGCTGGCCGGCGATCCCGAAGTGGCCCGCTGGAACGGGCAGTCCTTGTCCAGCGGGCAACTCGCGGGCGTGTACGGCTTCACCGACCTGGACGGCAGCCGGCCGGACGCGTGGCGCTACCTGGTCGAGGTCCAGGATCCGGGGCTGCCGGCCGACCAGACCGGCTATCGCTGAGCCGGGCCGCGCGCTGCGCGCAACGCGTTTCGGCTGGGTGGCGTGTCCGGCTCATGGCTCGGCTCAGGGTCGGGAATGCCTTTGGCTCGGCTCAGGATCAGGACCGCATTCAGTTCAGGGGCAAGACCGCATTCAGCTCAGAGTCAGGACCGCCTTGCCCCGGACCCGACGGCCGAGCAAGAGAGCGGTGGCCTCGCCGACCTTGGTCCAGTCCGCCTGCCAGTCGACGGGCGCGTGCAGCAGTCCGTCCGCGACCAGGCGGACCACATACGCCAGATCCGCCGCCGAGTCACCGCCGCGCTTGAAACCGATGATCGAGGTCTCGGGGCCGATCAGGCTGTAGGAGGAGAAGTCCGCCCGCTCGCCGGACGCGGCGCCGATCGTGATCACCCGTCCGTTCGGTGCGAGCCGAACCAGCAAGTCGGTCAGGAGTGGGCCGCCGACGTTGTCCAGGACGACGTCCAGCGGCGCGTCCAACTCGGCCGGGTCGGTGAGCACTCGGTCCGCTCCGTAGCCGGACAGGCCCTCGCCGCGCTCCGGGCTGCCGACGAAGGCGCTCACGTGCGCACCGGCGAGATGGGCGAGTTGCACCGCGAACGTGCCCACCCCGCCGGCCGCGCCGGTGATTCCGACGCGGGTGCCCGGTGCGACCTCGGCACGACGCAGCGCCCGCAGCGCGGTGACCGCCGCCACCGGGAGCGTCGCGGCTTGTTCGAAGGTGACCTCGTCGGGCAGTACGGCCAGTTCGTTCACGTGTACGGCGCGCAGTTCGGCCCAGCCGCCACGCCAGTCGAAGGTGATCACCCGTTCGCCCACCCGCGGCCCACGCCCGGAGGCGGCCGCGCGCTCGACCACACCCGCCGCATCCCAACCGGGAATGGTGCCGTTCGGGGTGTCACCGTCGACCTTGGGCAACTCGCCGAAGTTCAGCGAGATCGCGGCGATCCGCACCAGGACCTGATCGGGTTCGGGGACCGGGTCGGGCACGGTGTCGATCCTGAGCCGACCGGGCACGGCGTGGTCGACGACGAGAGCGCGCATCAGGGGTACCCCCAGTTTGGAGTTCGACTTGCCAGGAAGCGCAACTCCCGCAGAGGCGCGGGCATTCCGCCCCGGCAGCGGGCGGCCGAGATCGGGCAAAGCGAAAGGGCAGGCGGGGAGCGGAGCAGCCGGCAGGACCACACCGGCCACAAACGCCTCCCGATGCCGGTTGCACGTCGCCCCGCGACCGAAACCCAACCCCGTCCGACCCGGACCCGACGGAGCACAACCACACCAGCGAGCACACGCGCAGCCAGGGCGGCCGGCAGGGCCGGCACGAGCCCGGCAAACACCTCCCGATGCCGGTTGCACGTCCGCTCCGCAGCCGCGCCGGCCGGCGCTCCGCGCCGGGATGCGCGTCCGCTACGCGGCCGGAAGACCCGACCCGGTCCCACCCACACCCCATCGCGAGGTCACGCCGGCAGACGCCGCAGACCGGCCCCGCACAGCACCCGCGCCTCGTGCACCACATGCACGAGGCCCGGCCCGGCCTGCCCGGCCCGGTGGCAGCCCCGGCCGGGTGTGAGTGGTGGGGCTGCGCGGGAGGGCGCGGTACGTGGTCGGGGGCGATCAACCGTGTGGCGTAGCTGGGCGTGGGCCGGATCGGGAAAGGATTGGGAGGACCGATGACCCATGACCGGCCCACTGCGGGTGAACCAGGACGGTGCCTTCCCGATGAGCGAGAGCCCGGTGGTCGACGCGGGCGGCAGGCGGGCGATGCGGCGGTTGATTCCGCTGTTGCCGGTCCTGCTGTACGTCGTGATCGTGGCGGTCGACTTCGGCACACCCGCCGAATTTCGGATTGACACGATGTTGTGTCTGGTGCCGATGACCGCGTCGAGCCTGACGACGGTGCGCCTGACCGCGGCGTACGCGGTGCTGGCGACGCTGACGTTCCTGATCCTGGATCCGTTGCTGGCGCCGACCGGCTACACGCACGACTGGGCCGGGTTCGTGGTTGTGGTGCTGGGCGGCGCGATCGCGGTGGCCACGGTGTTGCTGCGGACGCGATTGCAGGATCGGGTGTCGCGGCTGGGGAATGTGGTGGAGCACGTGCAGCGCGCGTTGTTGCCGCCGGCTCCGCCGGTGGTGGGCGGGGTCCGGGTCACCTGCAGCTACCTGGCGGCCGAGCGCGACGCGGAGGTGGGCGGGGACGTCTACGACGTGGTGGCCACGCCGTACGGGACGCGCGCGTTCATCGCCGACGTACAGGGCAAAGGGCTGACCGCGGTCGGCGCGAGTGCCGCGCTCGTCGGCACCTTCAGCGAGGCGGCGTTCACCGAGTCGGACCTGCGCCATGTCGGGGATCGCATGGGCGAGGCCCTGGAGCGGTTCGGCCGCAACCAGGTGCTGCTCGGCGAGCCGGACACGGACTGGTTCGCCACCGCGCTGATCGCCCGATTCGGCCCCGAGGGCCTGGTCGAGTTGGTCAACCACGGCCACGAGGCACCTGCCCTGATCGGCCCGTCCGGTGTGCGCTGGATCGACGTGCCGCCCGAGCTGCCACTGGGTCTGGCCGGGCTGGTTCCCGCCGAGGAGCGGGGACCCGCGTACCGGTTCCGGATGGCGTCGGACGAGTTGTTGCTGCTGTACACGGACGGCACCACCGAGGCTCGGGACGCCGACGGGCGGTTCTTTCCGCTGCGCGAGTGGGTCGCCCGGCATGTCGACCCGAGCCTGTCCGCGGCCGATCTGCTCGGCCTGCTGCAACGGGCGCTGCTGACGCACGGCGGCGGCCGGCTCACCGACGACGCGGCGCTGATGGTGCTGGGCCTGGGGCAGGCGGACCCGGACGGCGGACCCCCGGAGTAGCGCCGGCTCGACCGAGCACCGGGCGGGGCTGGAACTCCCTTCCCACTCCGCTATGTTCGCGGCATGTCGATTCCGGGAGAGCAGCCCCGTCCGGCTCCACCGCACGGGTATTCGCAGTCGGGCCCGCCCCGCTTCCCACCGCCCGGCCCGTACGGCCAGGTGCCGGCGCAACCCGGGCCCTATCCGCAACCACCCGGCTCGCTCCCTTCTCCCTCGCCGGCCGGGCCGGGGTTCGGACCGGCGGGTGGGCCCTACGGTCCGCCGCCCGGATCCGTGGGTGGGCGCGGCCGAGGGTGGCTGTGGGCCCTGGTCGGAGCGGGGGCCGCCTCGGCGGTGTGGGCGGGCGCGGTGTTCGCCACCGGCGGGTTCGGCGACGCCGACGGCGGGCCCGGTCAGGCGGGTTACCGCTACACCGCGGACCTGTGCGCCGCGACCGACCTGGGCGCCTTCACCGGTTTCGTGGCCAAGGACGACGCCAAGCCGAACGCGACCGGCATGCGCGAGCCCAACCTGGAAACCATGGGTTGCAGCGCCCAACTGGAGCCGAGGGACTCGTCGAACGGCGCGAACCCGGTGGCCTGGATCACCGAGACGGTGACACTGCACAAGAAGACCGATCCCAGGGACGAGTTCGGCGCGTCCCTGCGCTCCTTCAAGGCGCAGAAGACGGAGCAGTCCCACTACACGGTCGACGAGGTGCGCGGCCTGGGCAACGAGGCGTACCTGGTGGTCCAGGTCCCCGAACCGGGCAAGGGCTCGGACGGGGTGGTGTGGGTGCTGTTGGCCGTGCGCGAGGGCGGCATGACGTATCAGACCACGTGGGTGAGCACCGGTGCCGGCGGCGGCCCGGAAACCACTCCCAAGCAGGCCGGGGACATGTTGGTGAAGAGCGCGAGGGCAACGCTGGCGAAGCTGCGGTCCTGACCGCGTCGGGATCGGCGTCCGCACGCCGTCCGGGGTCCGGGGAAGGCGCCGCACACGGCGGTCGGGGAGACGACGGCCCGGCCGCCGTGCGGCGTCGCGGAGCCGTGCATGCCGTTTCGCTCGGCCCCGGCGGCGTGCACCTCGCGGTGAACACTCGAACGAGTTCGCGTTGCGCTCTAGCCTTGATACCGACCGGTCGGTACCGTGAGGCCCAGCATGAATCCCGCTCCGCCACTTCCGACGCACGCGCATACCGACCAGTCGGCACCCCATCGACCGGACGTGCGGATCACCTCCTCGGACGGCGGGGCGCGGTATTCGCCGGCCGACCTCGTGACCAGTGACGACCCGGAGGATCCAGCACCCATGACCGAGAACACTCCCGCGACCGCGACCACACCGCGCGTGGCCATCGTGACCGGCGCCGCCCGCGGCATCGGTGCCGCCACCGCGCGCCGGCTCGCCGCCGAGGGCATGGCGGTGGCCGTGCTCGACCTGGACGAGGCCGCCTGCGCCGACACGGTGGCCGCGATCGTCGCGGCCGGCGGCAGCGCGCTCGCCGTCGGCGCGGACGTCACCGCCGGCGAGCAGGTGGACGCCGCCGTCGCGCGCGTGGCCGACACGCTCGGCGCGCCGACCGTGCTCGTCAACAACGCGGGTGTGATCCGCGACAACCTGCTGTTCAAGATGTCCGACGGCGACTGGGACACGGTCATCGACGTGCACCTGCGCGGCGCGTTTCTGATGAGCCGGGCGGTCCAGGCGCACATGACCGCGGCGGGCTACGGGCGGATCGTCAACCTCTCCAGCTCGTCCGCGCTGGGCAACCGCGGTCAGGCGAACTACTCGGCGGCCAAGGCCGGACTTCAAGGCTTCACCAAGACGCTGGCCTTCGAGCTGGGCAAGTTCGGCGTGACCGCGAACGCGGTGGCGCCCGGGTTCATCGTCACCGACATGACCGCCGCCACCGCGGCCCGCGTCGGCATGGAGTTCGAGGCCTTCCAGCAGGCCGCGGCCGAGCAGATCCCGGTCCGCCGGGTCGGCCGGCCCGAGGACGTCGCGAACACCATCGCGTTCCTGGCGAGCGAGGGCGCGGGCTTCGTGTCCGGCCAGGTGATCTACGTCGCCGGCGGCCCGCTGTGCTGACGGCGACCGAACTCGGGGACAGGGTAGGCGAGTTCATCGCCGCTCACCCGGACACCGACGACGCGCTCGGCTACCTGCGGGCGCGTTTCGACGCGGGACTGGCCTGGGTGCACTACCCGGTGGGCCTGGGCGGGCTGGGCGCGCCGCGCACGCTGCAGGCGGCCGTGGACGCGCAATTCGCCGCCGTCGGTGCACCGTCCAACGACCCGGGTCGGATCGGCATCGGGTTGGGTATGGCCGCGCCGACCGTGCTCGCGTACGGCACCGAGGAGCAACGCACACGCTGGTTGCGGCCGTTGTGGACCGGCGAGGAGGTGTGGTGCCAGTTGTTCAGCGAACCCGGCGCCGGCTCCGACCTCGCCGCGCTGGGCACCCGCGCGGTGCGCGACGGTGACGAGTGGGTGGTGGACGGCCAGAAGGTGTGGACGTCGATGGCGCACGAGGCACGCTGGGCGATCCTGGTCACCCGCACCCACCCCGAACTGCCCAAGCACCGGGGGATGACCTACTTCGTCTGCGACATGACCGCACCCGGCGTCGAGGTGCGTCCGCTGCGCCAGGCCACCGGCGAGGCCGAGTTCAACGAGGTCTTCCTCACCGGCGTGCGCATCCCCGACGCCCACCGCCTGGGCGACATCGGCGAGGGGTGGAGCGTGGCGCGCACCACGCTGATGAACGAGCGGGTGGCCATCGGCGGCGGTGTCGCACCGCGCGAAGGTGGCATGATCGGAATCGTCGCCGACACCTGGCGCGAACGCCCGGAGTTGCGCACCGCCGGGCTGCACGACCGGCTGCTGCGGCTGTGGGTGGAGGCCGAGGCGGCCCGGCTGACCTCGGCGCGGCTGCACCTGCAACCGGCGGGCGAACCCGGCCCCGAAGGCTCGGCGGCCAAGCTCGCGTTCGCCCGGCTCAACCAGGACATCTCCGGCCTGGAAATGGAGTTGCTGGCCGAGGAGGGCCTGCGCCACGACGAATGGACCATGCGCCGCCCCGCGTCGGTGGACTTCACCACCCGCTCCCCCGGCTACCGCTACCTGCGCGCCAAGGGAAACTCGATCGAGGGCGGCACCTCGGAGATCCTGCTCAACGTCGTCGCCGAGCGTGTCCTGGGCCTGCCCGCGGAGCCTCGGGTGGACAAGGACGCCGCGTGGAAGGACCTGCCCCGATGAGCGCCATCGAGCACCTCCTCTACACCGAGGACGAGAGCGAACTGCGCTCCGGTATCCGGGACCTGCTCACCGAGCGGGTGACCCTGGCCGCGCTGCTCGCCCGGATCGAGACGAACGAGCCGTACGACCCGAAGTTGTGGCGCGTGCTGACCGAGCAGATCGGCGCGGCCGGGCTCGCGGTCGACGAGGCACACGGGGGCAGCGGTGCCTCCTGGCGGGAAACCGCCGTGGTCATGGAGGAGTTGGGCCGCTCGGTCGCGCCGACCGCGTTCCTGGGCAGCGCGGTGCTCGCGACCGCCGCGTTGCGGGTGGTGCACGCCGGCGCGCTGCTCGCCGATCTGGCCGGCGGCCGGCGCAGCGCGACCCTGGCGGTCCCCTTCGCCTCCGTTCCCGGCGCCCGACTCCCGTACCCGGTACGGGCCGGCGGCGACGTGCTGACCGGAACGGCGAGCTCGGTCGTGGACGCCGGCACCGCCGACGTGCTCGTCGTCGCGGCCGAGGCCGCGGGCGGACCCGTGCTCTACGCGGTCGACGCCGATCAACGCGGCGTCGAACGACGCCCGGTGGTCTCGCTCGACCTGACCCGACCGTTGACCGACATCGTGCTCACCGGCGCGACCGGCACCGCGCTGGCCCGCGGCGAGCGGGCCGAGGCGGCGGTGGCAACCGCGTTCACCACCGGCGCCGCGCTGTTGGCGTCCGAGCAGCTCGGCATCGCCGAGTACTGCCTGGAAAGCACCGTCGCCTACATGAAGACCCGCAACCAATTCGGCCGTCCGGTCGGCTCGTTCCAGGGGCCCAAGCACCGCCTGGCCGCGCTGTGGGTGTCGATCACCCAGGCGCGCGCGGTGGCCCGCTACGCCGCGGCCTGTGTGGCCTCCGACGACCCCGACACCGCCGTCGCGGTCGCCGTCGCGCAGGCGCACTGCTCGGAGATCGCGGTCCGCGCCGCGGAGGAATGTGTGCAACTGCACGGCGGCATCGGCTTCACCTGGGAACACCACGCGCACCTGTACCTCAAGCGCGCCAAGGCCGACGCGCTCGCGTTCGGCACCCCCGACCGGCACCGCGCGATCCTCGCGCGGCTGGTCGACCTGCCCGCCTGATCGGGCCCGGGGGCGGGGGCGGTGCGCCCGCCCCCGGAGCCCGCGAGACCGCGCAGGGCGTGCGGTTGACGGTGCGGCACACCGTCGAGATCGAGGGCGTCGCCAAGCCCGCATGCGTCGCGGACACCCTCTCCCTGCTCGTCCCGTAGCACCCCGGCCGACGTCCCCCGGCGTCCGGCCGCCCCGGCACCTCGACAGGTAAGGATCACACGTGAGCTTCAACCTCGCCGTCATGCTGCGCGAGTCCCGCCTCGCGACCCCCGACACTGCGTGTCTGATCCACCAGGGAAGGCCGATCACCTATCGCGAACTCGACGATCTCAGCAGCCGGTTCGCCCGGGGGCTGCGCGCGAACGGGCTCGGCCGGGACGACGTGCTGGCGATCTGCCTGCCCAACGTGCCCGAATTCGTGGTGGCCTACTTCGGCGCGCTCAAGGCGGGCGTCACGCTGATGCCGCTGAGTCCCCTGCTCAAGGCGACCGAGATCGCCTACCACCTCACCGACTCCGGCGCCCGGACGCTGCTCGCCTTCGACGTGTTCGCCACCGAAGCGCTGGGCGCCGCGGCAGCCGTACCCGGCACCGCGGTGTACATCGTCACCCTGGCCGAGGACGGCCCGGTGCCGCAGGGCACCCTCGCGTTCGGCCTGTTGCTGCCGGACGGCCCACCGGATCGGACCGAGCTGATCCGCGGCGACATCGAGCCGACGTCGAGCGACGACACCGCGGTCCTGCTGTACACCAGCGGCACCACCGGGCGACCCAAGGGTGCCGAACTGACGCACTTCCAGCTGTACTTGAACTGCACCACCTCGGGTGACCTGTTCGATGTGCTGCCCGGCGACGTCTCGCTCGGCGCGCTGCCGCTGTTCCACGTCTACGGGCTGTCCAGCGTACTGAACGTGTGTGTGCGCTACGGCGGAACCGTTTCCCTGGTGCTGCGGTTCGAGGCGCAGAGCGTGCTCGACCAGATGGTCCGGGACCGGGTGAGCGTGGTCGTGGGCGTGCCCACGATGTATGTCGCGCTGCTGGCCGCGGACCGCACCGGGCGCGACCTGTCCCGGCTGCGGGTGGGCAGTTCGGGCGGAGCCTCGATGCCCGGCGAGGTGATCCGCGAGTTCGAGGAGGCGTTCGGCATAGTGATACTGGAGGGCTACGGCCTCTCCGAGAGTGCGAGCACCGCGACGTTCAATCGCAGCGCGGACGACCGGCGGGTGTTGTCCGTGGGCAAGCCGATCTGGGGTGTCGAACTGCGCGTCGCGGACCCGGACGACGTGCCGCTGCCGCCCGGTGCCGAGCACGTGGGCGAGATCCTGCTGCGCGGGCACAACATCATCACCCGTTACCGCCGAGACGCCGACGCCACCGCCGAGGCGTTCCGCAACGGCTGGTTCCACACCGGCGACCTCGGCTATCTGGACGACGACGGCTTCCTGTTCGTCGTGGACCGCAAGAAGGATCTGGTGATCCGGGGCGGCTACAACGTCTATCCGCGCGAGGTGGAGGAAGTTCTGTACACCCACCCGGCGATCGCCGAGGCCGCCGTGGTCGGCAGACCGGACGATCGGCTCGGCGAGGAGGTCGTCGCGGTGGTGGCGCTGCGCTCCGGCGAGGCGGCCGACCCGGACGAGATCATCGCGTACTGCCGGGAACGCATGGCCGCGTACAAGTATCCGCGCGTGGTGCGAATCATGGACGAACTACCCAAGGGTGCTTCCGGCAAGATCATGAAGAAGGAGTTGCGTTCCGTATGACCATGTCCGCCGACGGGCCCCTGCCCGCCGACCTGATCAACCGGCAGATCCGGCTGGCCGCACGCCCGTTCGGCCTGCCCAAGCCCACCGACTGGGACGTGGTCGAGGAACCGGTGGGCGAACCGGCCGACGGCCGGCTACTGGTGGAGGTATCGCACATCTCGCTCGATCCGGCGATGCGCGGCTGGATGAACGACGCGCGCTCGTACATCCCGCCGGTGCGGATCGGCGAGGTGATGCGCGCCGGCGCGGTCGGCCGGGTGATCGCCTCCCGACACCCGGACTTCGCGGTCGGGGAGCATGTCTACGGCCAGTTCGGCGTGCAGGAGTACGCCGAATCGGACGGGCGCGGTCTGCGCCGGGTGGATCCGGCCGCGGCGCCGCTGTCGACCTACCTGGGTGCACTTGGAATCACCGGACTGACCGCGTACTTCGGACTGTTCGACATCGGCGACCCGCAACCGGGACAGACCGTGCTGGTGTCCGGCGCCGCCGGCGCGGTGGGCAGCGTGGTCGGACAACTCGCCCGGCTCAAGGGCTGCCGAACCGTCGGCATCGCGGGTGGCCCGGACAAGTGTCGGCTCCTGGTCGAGGAGTTCGGCTTCGACGCGGCCGTCGACTACAAGAACGAGGACGTCAAGGCCGCGCTGCGCAAGCACTGTCCGGACGGCGTGGACGTGTTCTTCGACAACGTCGGCGGCGAGATCCTGGATGCCGCGCTGACCCGGCTGGCCCGGGGTGCGCGCGTGGTGATCTGCGGCGCGATCTCGCAGTACAACAACACCGAACAGGGTCCGGGCCCGGCGAACTACCTGTCGCTGCTGGTGAATCGGGCGTCGATGACCGGCATGGTGGTGTTCGACTACGCCGATCGCTACGCCGAGGCGGGCGCCGAGTTGGCCGGGTGGCTCGCGGACGGGCGATTGCGCTCGCGCGAGGACGTGGTCGATGGCGATGTGACGGCGTTCCCGCAGACGCTGCTGCGGCTGTTCTCCGGTGCCAATACCGGAAAGCTGGTGCTGCGGATCCGCTGATCGACGGGCATCGACGGGTGCGGCGGCCGACTTCCCCTGACGGTAGGCCCGCCGCCCCGACGGCCGTCATCGACGCACCCCGGCAGGAATCCCGCCCGCTGCCCTCCTGCTTTGCGCGGCCGGGGTCGACGCATCGGTCGGGCCGAGTCCCGATGACGTACGCCTCGTGGGTGAATCACGTGTGGTGCAGGGTGGCGAGTTCGCGGCCGAAGGCGATCACCAGGCGGTTGCCCGGGGCCACGGTCAGGGTGTCCACGGGCAACGGGAACAGCAGGCAGGGGCCGAGCGGTGTGCGGGTTGTCAGGTCCCATACGCGCACCGCGCCGCGCTCGTCGGGGGCGCCGGTGGAGCCGCCGATCGCCGCGACCGGCCGGCCGTCGAGCAGTCCGGTGGCCACGGCCGACACGTGCTCGGCGAGAGGTTCGCCGATCGGCTCGCGCGTGATCAGGTCCCATACCCGCGCCCCGTCCCGGCCGCCGGTCACCGCGACCGGACGGCCCCGGACGACGGCCGTGGCCACGCCCGTGACCACGCACGTGTGCCCGGTCAGGGGTGCGCCGAACTCCGTCCCGGTGGTCAGGTCGAACACCCGCACCGCGTTCTCGCGTCCGGCGCCCCGGCCGGAGTCGGCACCGACCACGACGACCGGACGCCCGTCCAGCACCGCCGTCGCCACCGGCCCCACCGCGTCGGTCAGCAGCTCGCCGAGCGGCAGGCCGGTGGCCGGATCCCATACGCGTACGCCGGCCGAGTCGCCGGTCACCGCGACC
>NZ_JBEXCV010000136.1:0-24260 GCF_040605455.1 Embleya sp. NPDC005575
GAGGCCAACGACCAGATCCTGGCCGGCCGGGCGGACACGCTGCAGACCCAGGGGTCGTACATCGTGCACCCGCCGATCGGCAAGTGGACGATCGCGCTCGGCGAGCAACTCTTCGGACTGACGCCGTTCGGATGGCGTTTCGCGCTCGCGGTGCTCGGCACGCTGTCGGTGCTGATGTTGTGCCGGATCGGTCGCCGCCTGTTCCGCTCGACGCTGCTGGGTTGCGTCGCGGGCCTGCTGATGGCGCTCGACGGGCTGCACTTCGTGATGAGCCGCACCTCGCTGCTCGACCTGGTGCTGATGTTCTGGATCCTCGCGGCGTTCGGTTGTCTGCTGATCGACCGCGACGACACCAGGGCGATGGCCGCCCACCTCTTCAAGACCGGCCCTGACGCCGCCCACGCCGCCACCGTCACCTTCGGTCTCCGCCCCTGGCGGATCATGGCCGGCATCTGCCTCGGCCTGGCCTGCGGCACCAAGTGGAGCGGCATCCACGTGCTCGCCGCGTTCGGCGTCATGACCGTGCTGTGGGACGCCGGCACGCGCCGCGCGTGCGGCGCGCGCCGGCCCTGGCGCGCCGCACTGCGCCACGACGCACTGTTCGCGTTCCTGTCCACCGTCGCCATCGCCGCGGCCATCTACATCTGGTCCTGGACCGGCTGGTTCATGACCGACGGCGGCTACTTCCGACACTGGGCCGACGACCGGGCCGGCCTGTCCCCGGACCGGGTCTTCGGGATCCCGCTGCCTCGGTTCGGCATGACGTGGGTACCCGCGCCGCTGCGCAGTCTGTGGCACTACCACGCCGAAATGTGGTCGTTCCATACCCATCTGGATGATCCGCACCTGTACCAGTCGAACCCGTGGAGCTGGCCGGTGCTCGGCCGGCCGGTGCTCTACTACAACGAGACCGTGCACCAGGGCACGGCCGGCTGCACCGAGCAGGACTGCTACCAGACCGTGCTGGGCATCGGAACACCGCTGCTGTGGTGGACCGGCGTGATCGCGGTCGGCTACCTGCTGTTCCGCTGGGCGGGCCGCCGGGACTGGCGCGCGGGCGCGATCCTGTGCGGCCTGGGCGCGGCCTACCTGCCGTGGATGGCCTTCCAAGAGCGCACGATCTTCCTGTTCTACGCAGTCGCGTTCGTCCCGTTCCTGTGCCTGGCGGTGACCATGATGCTCGGCGCACTGCTCGGCCCACCCGGGGCCACCGAGCGGCGGCGCGCGTGGGGCACCGCCGGAGTGGTCGCGATCATCGCGCTGATCGCCTGGAACTTTCTGTACTTCTACCCGATCCTCGCCGGCGAGACGATCGGTCGAAGCGCATGGCTGGACCGCATGTGGTTCGGCACCTGGAACTGAGCCGGAGGGTGGCCGTGCGCCCGGCGCGGTCTCGGGTCAGGCGGTGTCGAAGCGCCACCGGGTCTGCGTGAAGGTGCCCTTGCCGAAGCCGAAGACGGTCGTCGGCGCGACGCGGTAGACCTTGGCGCGGTTGCCGTCCTTGCCCTGGAAGGCTCCGTCGCGCACGTCGAAGTGCCACTCCGGGCCGTATTTGCCCTGGTACGCGTCGGCCAGTCGGCTCAGCCGCGCGTGGTCGGTCAGCAGCGCCGCCTGGCCTTCGACGACCAGGTCCATGCCCTCGTGCAGGGTGTTGTCGCCGGTGGTCAGAACGCAGTTCGCGTTGCCGGCGAGGTTGCGCGCCTTGCGCTCCTCGGCGCCTGTACAAAAGTGCAACGCGTCGTCGAGCCAGACACCCAACAACGGGGTGACATGCGGTCGTCCCTCGGGCCGCACCGTGGTCAGCCAGTACACCGGGGCGGTCGCGAGCCGGGTGACGGCCTCCGACCACGGGGTCGCGACCGCCGTGGGGTCGCTGTAGCGCGCGTCGAGATCGGTACGCGGTTCGTGCTTCGACATCAAGGCGTCCTTCGGGGAGTCGGTCGGTGGAGGTCTGCACACGATGAGACCGCGCTTCGCCGTGAAACTCATCGGCGGGCGGGCGTTGTTCACCCGAAGGAACGAGCCGTTGGGCGACGTGGTGCCGGCCGCAGTACACGCGGCAGGCCGCAGTGGTTTACCTCCCTTGGCCCGGCGGGCCGACCGCGTACCGGACGCGGCTTGCGCCTGGGTCGAGCCCCGTCCGGTACGTGAGTGCACAGCCGCCAAGACCCCTGTCAAGCGGCGCCGGCCCCCGACCCGTTGCCCCCCGCAACGTCCTGCGTCTCGCGCTCCGGGTCGCGGGTGAGGCCGTGGCCTCGGCGGTGGAGGAGGACCAGTTCGACCGCGCTGAGGACGATCACCACAGCGAGGCCGGTGAGGGCGAGCGGGTCCTTGAGGCTCTCTGGGGTGGCGATGACCCCGTCGACGAACCGATCGGCGACCACCGCCGCCCCCGCCACGAACGGGGCGGCCAGTGGGGGCAGAGCCGGGTGGGCGTTGGCCGCGTTGAAGACGGTGCCGGCGACGCTGAACGGGACGAGCAGCAGGAACGCCAGGACCGGCAGGAGCACGATGAAGAAGCTCAAGACGCTGATGAAACCGTTTTCGTACTCCTCGGCGGCCGCCATGACCCAGACGAGGAATCCGGTGGTGGTCAGGAGGAGCAGCATCACTGCGAAGGGCCCGGGGACCCTGGAGTCGTCGGTCCGTACGACGAACAGCCGCCGGAGGCGGGCTTCTCGGGCGTCGGGGCGGCCGAGGGCCACATAGACCGCGCCCAGGACAACCAGGGCGACGGCGGCGACGGCGCTCATGAGGAGGTACTTGCCGATGACGGCGTCCACCAGGCCGGAGAGACCGTCAGTGGTGAAGCCGTACCGGTAGGCGAGGGCCAGCACCACCCCGGCGGTGGCGAGGGAGCGGGCAAGGGCGAACTTCGAAAAGTCGGTGCGGAGGAGAGGCAGGAGAAGACCGATCCCGGCCAGGATCCAGGCTCCCGCCATCTGCACCAGCCAGACCACCAGGGCCCACAGGAAGTCAAGCATGCGTTTCTTCACTCTCCGGATAGGGGGAAGGGGCTGCAAGAAATTACTACTTGGAGCGCCACATCAAGCCGGTACGACCGCCATGCCCGGCCGCCGCATGCCACGTCACGCCACGCCACTGTCCCGCACGGTCGCCTGGCGAGTGCGAACGCCCCGGCTGCGATCACGCGGGGCCGGGCGCCGTGGGCCTGTTCGTGGGTCAGGCGATGGCGAGCGGGTCGGCGAGGATGCGGGTGAGCACGGTTCCCGCGGCGCCCCGTACCGCGCTCTCCGCTCCCAGGGTGGACGCGCGAAGGACGGGGGTGCGGCCGCGGAGTTTGCCGCCGCCGAGGGCGATGGCCTTTTCGATCGGGGGGATGAGCCACGGTGCCAGGCGGGCGTGGGAGCCACCGAGGACGACCGTGTCCGGGTCGAGGAGGTTGACGGCCCCGACGAGCGCGACGGCCAGCCCGCGTCCCGCGGCGTCGACCGCTTCGAGGGCGTGGTGGTCGCGGTCGTCGAGTCGGCGCAACAGCTCGGTCAGCCGGGGCTCGCACCGGCCGGTCCCGTCGGGGACGCCCGCCGCGCGCAGTACCGCGTCGAGTCCGGCGACCTGTTCGAGGCAGCCGGTGCCGCCGCAGCGGCACGCGGGTCCGTCGGGGTCGACGACGACGTGGCCCAGTTCGCCGGCTGCGCCGTGCCCGCCTCGGAACAATTCGCCGTCGAAGACGATGCCGGCGCCGATGCCGATCTCGCCCGACAGATACAGGTAGCTGCCGGCGCCGCGTCCGGCGCCGTACCAAAGTTCACCCAGCGCGCCGAGGTTGGCCTCGTTGTCCACCTCGATGCCCAGTGCCTGGGCGGGGAGGGCGTCGGCCAGCAGCGCCGAGGCGGGTACGGCCTCCCAGCCGAGGTTGGGCGCGTTGACGTGGTCCTCGACGGTGACACCGGGCAGTGCGACCGCCGTCCCGACAAGGGTGATGCCGGCGTCCCCGGCCCGGTCGGTGATCCGGCGCGCCAGCGCGGCCAGCGCTGCCACGGTCTCGTGTGGTTCGCGCCCGCCGTTGTCGCACGCGACACTCTCGCGCAGCCGCACGGCGTGGGTCAGGTCGAGTACGCAGGCCGCCAGGTAGTGCCCGTTGACCTCCAAGCCCAGACCCGCGACCGGGCCGGGCGCGAGCGAGACCGGCGCCCCCGGGCGTCCCCGGCCACCCCCACGGACCGGCAGCGCGCCGGAGACCAGCCGCAGCCCCTCGAGTGTGGTGACCTGGGCGGCCACGGTGGTCTTGGTCAGCCCGGTCAACTCCGCGAGCCTGGCGCGGGTGACCGGCTGATGCCGGGCGATCCCGCCGAGGACGAGCGCCAGGTTGCGCTCGCGCATGGTCCCGAGGTGGGTCGGGCGAAGCGGGTCGGTCATGACGCTCATCCTGCCGGCCTGTTCGCCGGACCCGACCGATGAGGGCGGGCGTTGACAGTCCGGGCCCGTGCCGGTTGGCTGAACCTGTTTAGTACATACATTGGACTTAATCGTGGTGGAGGCACCCGTGACAGATCCGACCCCGCAGCCGGACGACCGGTTCACCTTCGGACTCTGGACGGTGGGCTGGCAGGCCCGCGACCCGTTCGGCGATGCCACCCGGGCGCCGCTCGACCCGGTCGAGGCGGTGCACAAACTGGCCGCACTCGGCGCATACGGTGTCACCTTCCACGACGACGACCTCATCCCGTTCGGCTCGGACGACGACACGCGCGCGAAGAAGGTGACCGCCTTTCGAGCGGCGCTGGACGCCACCGGCCTGGTCGTGCCGATGGCGACCACGAACCTGTTCACCCATCCGGTGTTCAAGGACGGCGCGTTCACCGCGAACGACCGCTCGGTACGCCGTTTCGCGCTGCGGAAAGCGATGCGCAACATCGACCTGGCCGCCGAACTCGGCGCGCACACCTATGTGTTCTGGGGCGGCAGGGAAGGCGGCGAATCCGACGCCGGTACCGACGTACGGGCCGCACTCGACCGTTACAAGGAGGCCATCGACATCCTGTGCGGCTATGTCCGCGAGCGCGACTACGACCTGCGCTTCGCCCTGGAACCCAAACCCAACGAGCCGCGCGGCGACATCTTCCTGCCCACCGTCGGCCACGCACTCGCCTTCATCGAACGCCTGGAACACCCGGACATGGTGGGTGTGAACCCCGAGGTCGGGCACGAGCAGATGGCCGGGCTGAACGTGGTGCACGGCGTCGCGCAGGCGCTGTGGGCCGGCAAGTTGTTCCACATCGACCTCAACGGCCAGCACGGACCCAAGTACGACCAGGACCTGGTCTTCGGCCACGGCGACCTCAAGAGCGCGTTCTTTCTCGTCGACCTCCTCGAACACGGCGGCTACGACGGGCCGCGGCACTTCGACTACAAGCCGCTGCGCACCGAGGACGCCGACGGCGTGTGGGCATCGGCCGCCGCGAACATGCGGACGTACCTGCTGCTGCGCGAGCGCGCCCGCGCCTTCCGGGCGGACCCCGAGGTCCGCGAGGCCATCGCCGCCGTGGGCCTGGACCAACTCGCGGTGCCCACGCTCGCGCCCGGTGAGACGTACGCCGACCTCGGCAAGGACGATTTCGACCCGGCCGCCGCAGCCGAACGCGGCCTGGGCTACGAGCGATTGGACCAACTGGCCGTCGAGCACATCCTCGGAGCCCGCTGACATGCCCGCAGCCCGCACCCTCGTCGCCGGGATCGACTCCTCCACCCAGGCATGCAAAGTCGTCGTCTGCGACGCGGTCACCGGCGCGGTGGTGCGCCACGGCCGCGCACCGCACCCCGGCGGCACCGAGGTCCACCCCGACGCGTGGTGGCAGGCGCTCAGCCGCGCGATCGGCGAGGCCGGCGGATTCGCCGACGTCGCGGCCATCGGCGTCGCGGGACAACAGCACGGCCTGGTGTGCCTCGACGAAGACGGCGAGGTGGTGCGGGACGCCCTGCTGTGGAACGACACCCGCTCTGCGGGGGCGGCCGCCGATCTGGTGCGTGAACTCGGCGGCCCGCAAGCCTGGGCCGAGGCCGTCGGCAGCGTCCCGGTCGCCTCGTTCACCGTCACCAAGCTGCGCTGGCTCGCCGAGCACGAACCCGCCGCGGCGGCCCGGGTGGCCGCGGTCTGTCTGCCCCACGACTACCTCACCTGGCGGCTGACCGGCAGCCGTGACCTCACGGACCTGGTCACCGACCGGGGCGACGCGTCGGGTACGGGCTACTGGTCGCTGTCCACCCAGGCATACCGTGCGGATCTGCTGCGGCTGGCCTTCGGTCGGGTACCCGTGCTTCCCCGCGTCCTGGCCCCCGACGGGGCAGCCGGCAGCACAGCGGGCGGGGCGATGGTGTCCGCCGGTACAGGCGACAACATGGCGGCCGCAATGGGGCTGGGCGCGGCGGCGGGGGACCTGGTGGTCTCGCTGGGCACCTCGGGGACGGCGTACGCCCCGACAACCGTCGCCGTCGCGGATCCGACCGGCATCATCGCCGGATTCGCCGACGCCACCGGGCAGTTCCTGCCGTTGGTGTGCACCCTCAACGCCGCCCGCGTGCTCGACGCCGCCGCGCGCATGCTCGGCGTGGACCACGACCGCCTTTCCGCGCTCGCACTGTCCGCGCCACCGGGCGCGGACGGCCTGGTGCTGGTCCCGTACCTGGCGGGCGAACGTACCCCCAACCTCCCCGACGCCACCGGCGCCGTGCACGGTTTGACCGGACACACCGCCGCACCCGCGTACCTGGCCCGCGCCGCCGTGGAAGGCATGCTGTGCGGATTGGCCGACGCCCTCGACACCCTGGCCACCGCAGGCGTCGCCGGCGAGCGCGTCGTCCTCACCGGCGGCGCGGCCCGATCCCCAGCCGTCGCCGACATCGCCCCCGCCCTTTTCGAACGCCCGGTCGTCCTTCCCGAGCCTGCGGAATACGTCGCCCTCGGCGCGGCCCGTCAAGCCGTCTGGGCCTTGAACAAGGGCAGCGGCCCGCCGCCGGCCTGGGCGGTCGCGCGCACCGAGCTGCGCCCGGATCGATCCGACGCCGCCATCCGACACCGCTACGCGGATGCCCGTGAACTCCACCTCGACCGGCCCGCCGCCGGCAGAAGGACGAAGCCGTGAAAGGGCGCAGCGAACGGGGCGGAAGCGGCGGCGCCGACCCTCACCGCATTGGCGCGCTCGTACGACGCCGAGGGCAACGAAACCACCGCCGGCGGCGCCCTCGCCTTCACCGATGAGACCTACATCGATCTCACACCGAGGATGATGTCAGCCCGTGGCGCCGGCGCGCTGTGGGTGTCGGTGCCGATGGCGGGTTTCCAGTGTGCCGCACGCGATCAGGATCGTGGCGATGGTGGTGATCTGGGCCAGGGCCGAGCCGAAGCGGCCGATCGGGATGGTGGCGAGCAGGGCCAGTACGGCGCCGATCCGGTAGCCGTTCGGGGTGATCCGGAAGGCCCGACGGGTGGTGACGACCGAGGCGAGGTAGAGCGCGAGTCCGCCCACCAACGTGGCCGCGTGGACGGTGTCGAGGTGGTCCGAGGGATGCGCCATCGCTGCCTTGACGCCGGCCGCGAACAACAGCATGCCGAGCAGTAGTCCGTAGTGCACATATCCATAGATGTTGAGCGCGCGCAGGTTGCGGGCCTTGGGCTCCAGCCGCTCCAGCACCGCGATGGCGTGCTCGTCGTCCTCGGAGCCGAAGTACGCCCACCAGATGGCGAAGCACACCGTCAGGGTCGACGCCGCCGTCGCGATCAGGGTCGCGTTCAGCGCGAGCCCCTGCGCGCCGACGCCGATCGCGATCACCGATTCGCCCAGCGCCACGATCACCACCAGACCGTGCCGTTCCACGAAGTGCGGGACGCTCAACCGGAAGCCGTCGTTGCCCGCAACGTACGGCGTGATGATCTGCACGACCAGCGCGGCGGCCCACACCGCGAGTTGCGCGTTGGTGTCGAGGAAGCCGCCGATCACGATCAACGCGGTGCTGGACAGGTTGAACGGTGCGATCCGCACGAACGCCTGCCGGGTGCCGCCCGCGGCCAGGAACATCGCGAAGTGCACGCCGGACAGCATCAGATACCCGAATCCGAACGCCTCCCCGGTCCCGTCGAAGGCGTGCGGAACGGCCAGTGCGACCACGAGGAAGCCCGCCATCCCGACCATCAGGAGCGTGCGCCGCAGGGGTGTGGTCGGCGGCACGGTATTGGTCAGCCACACGTAGCCGCTGTACATCCACCAGATGAGCGCGAGCATGAGCACCACCCGGGTGATCCCGGTCGGGTTCAGCTCGTGCGCGATCGCGGCGGTCAACTGGGTCACCGTGAACACGAAGACCAGGTCGAAGAACAGCTCCAACGTGGACACACGCACGGTGGACTGCACAGGAGCGGTGGGTGCCACGGGTGCCGCAGGTGCCGCGAGTGCCGCCGGCTCGGGGATGGGGAGGGTCACGGCGACATTATGGAGACGCGGGTGAGGGGGAGCGTCTTCGGGGCGGCGAACGGTGCGCTCGTTGCCGTATGCGGGCAGGACGAAAGGGCACCGGATCCGAGCCGACCCGGGTGCCCGATGGCCGAGAATCGCCCGTCCCTCGACGAGGATGCCGTCCGCGCCGCGATGCGGCACGAGGACGCCCAGGTGTTCCGCTGCCCGATCCCACCGAACACGACCTCGCAATATGACGATGTCTCGGTTGTGCCGGGTGGCAGTCCGGTCAAGGCTCTTCCGGCGTGATGCGACATGTGCAATGTTACATGTCGCATATCGGCAGGCTGCGTTCCAGCACGCGGCCGACAACGGCTCCGGAGGCCCCACAGATGAGTCCCTCCCGGATATCAAAGGCCAATGCGCGCAGACTGCCTGCGCTCGGCGTGGCCTTCTTCATAGCGCTCGGCCTGTTCGCGCCGCAGAGCCAGGCCGCCGCGGTCGGCGCCACGGCCCCGGCCGGTGTGAGCGCCACCAAAACCGCGACTTCGGCGCCGCGGTCGATCCCGGTCCCCAGGTCACCCGACGCCAAGACCGACAATTCCGGTTTCAAGATCTCCTCGCAGGAAGGCAGCGAGGAGTCCGCCCCGCCGGCCGCCCCGACCGCCGAACCCGCCGAGGCCGACAGGCAGTTCTCGGCCGCCGGGGACGAGTGCGGCGACTTGTCCGGAGTAGTCGACGCCACGGGCAGCGCGCTGATCCGACAACTCAAGGCCCTTCCCAGGGTCACCTGCACCTACCCGCTGTTCAACCTCACCGGGGAGACCGCGGGGACGGCCTTCAGCGAAGCCAAGATGGTGACCGTCGCCGACGCGCTGCGCGACACTTCCGCGACGTACCCGGGCACCAACGACACCTCCATCGGACAGCTGGTGATGTTCCTGCGCGCCGGCTACTACGTGCAGGACAACCACGCGGACGCCGTCGGCGATTACGGTCCGGCATTGGACACCGCGGCCCGCAGCGCGCTGGACGCCTTCTTCGCCTCCCCGCACAGCAAGGACGTCACCAACGCCAACGGCGAGAACCTCAACGAGGTCGTCACGTTGATCGACAGCACCCACTCGGCCGGCCGGTACGCCGGCGTCGTCAAGTGGCTGCTCGCCGGCTACGGGGCCACCTGGCCCAGCCCGATGACCCTTGCCGTGGAGCACGTCGAGTGGGTCGTCGAGAACGGCTTCAAGGCCAAGAACGACGGCCGCGGCTGGCGGGCCGCACTCAAGGCCGACCCCGCCATCCTCAACACATGGGCCGACTTCATCATCCGCAACAACGCCCAGCTGAACCGCTTGGACGTCGTGAGCAACGTCGGCCGTTACCTCGGCTACGCCCTCGACGTCCCCGAGCTCAAGGACCGGGTCCGGCCGCTGCTGAAGGACCTGATCAACCGCTACCCGAACGTCGGCCCCACCGCACCGATCACCATGAACCTGGCTTGGTACACGCGCCAGTTCGACCGGAACAACTGTGCGGCCTACGCCATCTGCGACCTCGGCGACCGTGTGCTTCCCGTGGTCCTGCCGATCCAGCACACCTGTAACCCGAACCTGAAGTTCCGTGCCCAGGACATGTCCCCCGGGCAACTGGCCACCACTTGCACCAGCTTGATCAATCAGGACGCCTATTTCCACCGGGTGATCGGCGACAAGGGCGCGATCCCCGGTGATGTGAACACCAACCTCGAGGTCGTCGCCTTCGACGACTACGTCCAGTACGCGCTGTACGCCTGGGCCATTTACAACATCGACGTCGACAACGGCGGCATGTACGAGGAGGGCAACCCGACCCAAGCCGGCAACCAGGCCCGCTTCATCGCCCACGAGGCCGACTGGCTGCGTCCGTCTTTCGAGATCTGGAACCTCAACCACGAATACACCCACTACCTCGACGGCCGCTACAACATGTACGGCGACTTCGACGCCAGTCTGACCACGCCGACCATTTGGTGGGTCGAAGGCATCGCCGAGAACATCTCGTTCGGCTACCGCAACGAGCGCAACGCCGGCGCCATAGCCGCGGCCGGCATGAAGACCTACACGCTCAGCGAGCTGTTCGACACCGTCTACGGCCAGGACGAGGACCCCGACGTCAACTCGGCCCGGGTCTACCGGTGGGGCTTCCTGGCCGTCCGCTACATGCTGCAGGCGCACCCCGCGGACGTCGAGACCGTGCTCGACAAGTACCGCACCGGTGACTGGAACGGTGCCCGCGCCTTCCTGAAGCAGACCATCGGCACCGGCTACGACGCCGGCTTCGCCACCTGGCTGACGACCACCTGCGCCACCGACGACTGCGGCCCCCTGCCGGAGGCCTCGTCCATCCCGCTCTGCACCATTGCCGACCCCCGTCAGTTCGACAAGAACTGCCGCCGGGACAACCTCGCGGCCACCACCGGCAACTACAGCTACCACTTTCTTTACCTGCCGGCCGGCGTCAAGGAGCTGACCATAACCAGCAGCGGCGGCACCGGCAACGCCGACCTGTACTACGGCGGCAGCAGCTGGGCCACCACCGGCAACTACCAGGCGAAATCCACCAATGCCGGCAACGGTGAGACCTTGACGATCGCCGACCCGCCATCCGGCTGGGTCTACTTCACCCTCGCCGCCTCGCAGACCTTCGGCGGCGTGAGCGTCACCACGCAGTACAAGTAAGCCGGTCCGCCGGGAATCGCGCCGAGCCCCGGTGAACCAGGATCCGCCGAGCAGGTGTCTGCTCGGCGAAGCGGGCCCCGCTGGTGTGGCACTGCCGGGAAGCGTGGCCCAGGCGTGACGGCGGTCCTTGCCACCCGGTTGCGGCCGGCAAGGACCGCCGCTCGCGCGGTCGTACAACGAGGCGGGTGTCTACATGGATTGGTCCTCCGCGACGGTCGTCCTCGGTTCAGTGCCCCTGGGGAATTGAAAGCCCAGCTACGCCGCCGAGTGCGTTCCCGGCTACGTCAACCCGGCCGCACTGGGCTTCGCGCCGGCGCCGCGGTTGTCGGATCGGAGCGCCGCGCCCGAGCGGCCCTGACCGTGTGACGCGGCAGAGCCTGGCGCCCCTGGTGGTGTTGGCGCTCTTCGAGCTTGCGTGTGGGACAGACCTGCTCGCTGAGACCTTCCTTCCTGTGCAGCCCGACCATGGCGCGGGAGCGGGCTGCGCCGCCGCGCGGCCTGCGCAATCCGGATATTGCGAGCGGGCGGCCGGGTTTCGGGCTAACGTGCGGAGGGTTTGCGGGTTCGTAACCGCGCGGTAGAGCCGCCGGAGCGAAAGACCCTGGTGGGCTCCGCCGCCGGCAGGCCAGGGGGCTGTTTGTGTTCTCACGAGAATCCGACTTCACGCGGACGTTCGACTTCGCGGATCAGGGGCGCTGGGGCGAGTTGACGGCGCTGCTCCTGGAGGTGGAGGACGCCATGGAAAAGGGCGGTCCCGAGCTGCGGGACCTCGTGCGCCTGCGCGACCACATCGCCCGGGTCATCGTCGGCGACGGATCACGCGCTGCGGCGGCGTGGACGGTCGAGCACCGGTACGCCGTGGACGGCGAGACGCTGTCCGCGGACGTTCTGTCCTCGGTCCGGACCTGGGACGAGGTCGGCCCCTTCCTGACCGAGCCACGTCTGCGTGCCCTGGTCGCCCACGGCCGGGTGATGCGCGGCGACGATCTGAGCCGGGAGGCGGATCTCGACCGTGCGTGGGGGTTCGGCGTTCCGTACGCGCTGGAGCCGTGGGAGGCCGAGAAGTGGGACGCGGACGGGTTCCCGTACGCCCACCTCCCACGCGGCGGCGGGGGCCACGAAGTGCCGTACATCGCCGGGCAGTACCCGGCGACGGAGGTGGTCGCGGTGCCGGGCCCGCCGATGCAACCGGCCCCGTTCGATCGGATGCCACACACGTACGCGTCCGCGGCCCGCATGCATGGCACTGCCATGCAGGCGCTGGCCCGAAATCTGCACCACATGGACATACGCGACGGTGTGCAGGCGTCGGTGGTGCCCTTCTCGGCGGCGTACCCCCTGCTGATCAGCGCCCTGGGCGGACAATCTGCCTACGGCCCGCCTCCGTCGGAGGCGCACGGACGACTGGCCCTGTGGCGACTGCTCGGACGCATGGCCAACCTGACCGAGCCCTTGGCCCCCGAGGCCGTCGCCGCCTTCGTCGCCCGGGTCGAGTGCCTCGCCTGGATCTACCCGTACCCCGTCAGCTACGAACCGTTGTACGCCGCTCACCTGGTCATCGCGGACCCCGTGGGAGGAACGGCCTGGGTCCTGGACGGGGAATCCTACGACTGAACCCCGGGGCCGGCCGACAAGTTCAGTGGCGACGAGGGAAAGCTCGGCTGGTGAGTGGGCGGCCGGGTTGCTTCCTTTGGGGAGTACCGGCGGAGCAGTCCCGATGTCCGAAGTGGTCGACCTCGGTGGGAGCCCTACGCGGACGGGCCTGCGGCAGCCGGAGGAGCATACGCTGCGGCGATGACGACGACCCCTCAAGGCTCCTCGCGGTGCTTCCCGCCCCACGCCGTGCACTCGGTCCGCGCAACATACGTGCGTCAGGCCGGCTGCCCCGCGTACTTCGCGGACGTGACCTTCGACGTCGAGCCCGCTCACGCGTCCGGCTCCTACGTCGAGGTGGCCGTGCCTCATGGCCTTCGGGTCGAGCCGCGCGGCGAACCGTTGGTGGCGGTGTCGTATCTGGCCGCGTTCCGCGACGGTTTCGCCGACGCACTCGCCGAGCACCGCTCCGACGTCCGGGCCGACGTGCTGATCGTGGTCCGGAAGGTCACGATCCACGAAGTGGATTCGAACGATTCGGCGTTCAGACACGCCGGGCGCCTCGCACTCGACGCGGTGATCAGACGTCTGGCCGAGGACCTAGCCCCCGACCACCCGGCCGCGTAGACCGACGCCCGTGCTCCGGGCGGCGGCCGATCAAGGTCGGCTGCCTGTGGTCGTGCACGGATTCGCCCCGACCGCGGCGGGACGGACCCGCCTGCCGAGCCGCCGACCCGAAGTCGCACTTCGTTGGCGGCGTCGTGGTGGGGCCAGACCATGCCGAGCATGCCGAGCCGGCGGGTCCGGTCTTCGGGCAGGGCATCCGGCGGCGAACTCCCCGCGTCGCCTGCCCCGGAACGTCACTGCGCAAAGGGCGGGGCGCGGCCGAACGGGTGGAAGGCGTCCTCCAACGAGTGAGCTTCGACCGAGCGGTTGGTTGCGGTGGTTCCGTTCGCGGTTCCCTGGTGCGGTGACCGGCGGTACACGGGGTGCGTGCCGGCACCCGGACGATGGGGATATTCCATGAGCAGGATCGCGACCGTGTTGTGCGTCCTGGCGCTGGCCGGGGTGGCCGCGGTGCCCGTGGCGAACGCGGGGCCGACGGAGGCCAAAACGGAAGTGCACAGCAAGTGCGGCACCTACGTGTGTGTCCACACCGCCCACATCGGCAGGTACGTCCGGGACATCACCGTCGAGAGCAAGGACGGGCTCAAGGGGGAGATGCACACCTGGTGGGGCAACTACGACCCCGAACACCAGAACAAGGTCAGGGGATACTGGGAGCCGAACCGGGAGCAGACCGGCTCCAACGCCAAGTTGGTGTGCGGTGAGATGCTGCGCGGCGGCAAGCGCGTCGAATACCACTGCGTCAACCTCGACCAGTGAGGGACGTCGCGTGGCGCGAGCCGCGGCGGTCTCCCGTCGACGACCCGGCCGAACCACGCGCCACCGCCGCGTGAACACGTCGGGGCGGGAACCGATCACCACTCCCGCGCACTTCCGAGCGACGACGACCCGGTCGGCGCCGGCGTTGGCCTGGTGGCTCCGCGCCGATCCGGGGACGTCCGAGGTCGGCGCGCCACCGGGCAGCGCCTGTTCGTAGGGGCCGGGCTATCCGGGCGCCGGTGCGACGACGGGGGATGAGACGGCACGGCCCGCCCTGAACTGCCGGAGCTCGGCCACGGTCGCGGCGTCGACCGCAGAACCCGCATACACCCGCGCGCGTTCGCGTGGTGGCCTTGTGCCGACTCGGCGGTTCGGCCATTCTCGACAGGCAATGAGAACGTGTCGCAGGAATTTACGGGGGACTGCGAATGGAACTCGGCGACGCCGCACTGCACTTCCCGTTCGCCGGCGGGCCCGGCGGCACCCAGCCCGAGGAGTACCGCGAACTGCGCGCCGGCTGCCCCGTCGCGCCGGTGATCCTGCCGTCCGGGGACCGCGCGTGGCTGGCCAGCCGATACCAGGACATCCTGACCGTCCTCGACGACCCGCGCTTCAGCCGCGATCCGTCCCGCGCCGGCGCCCCCCGGCTGGCCGGCGGCTTCGACGCGTCGCTCGTCAAGGACATGATCGTCAGCATGGACCCGCCGGAGCACACCCGGATCCGGCGAATCGTGCAGGGCGCCTTCACGCCGCGCCGGATCCGTACGTGGGAGCCGCGGGTGCGGGCTGTCGCCGAGCGGCTCCTCGACGACTTCGCCGCCGGCCCCGGGCGGACCGGCGACCTGTACGAGGGGTTCGCGCTCCCGCTGCCCATTCGGATCATCTCCGAACTGCTCGGCATCCCGGACGACGACGCGGCCGACTTCCGGCGCTGGACCGAGACGGGGTTGTCGCTCACCCGCTGGACGCGCGACGAGATGCTCGCGGCACACCGCGAATACGTCGACTACGTCGGCACGTTGATCGCGGCACGGCGGACCGCCGGTGTGGCTGACGACGCGGGCGAAGGCACGGGCGACGACGAGGGTGAAGCCGACCTCCTGGACGCCCTGGTCAGCGCCCGCGACCAGGACGACCGGCTGAGCGAGCACGAACTCGTGCAGCTCGTCCGCGCGTTGATCTCCGCAGGCCACGAGACCACCGCGACCGTGTTCACCCGCGGCCTCTACATGCTGCTCACCCACCCCGGACAACTCGCGCTGCTACGTGCCGAACCCGAGCGCCTGGACGCCGCCGTCGAGGAGATCCTGCGGTACGTGCCGCCCGGCTCCGGGGGCACCCCCCGCATCGCCACCACCGAGATCGAGCTCGGCGGTGTCCGGGTCAAGCCGAACGAGGGGGTCATCGCGCCGTTCGGCGCCGCCAACCACGACCCGGCCCGGTTCGCCGACCCGGACACCTTCGACATCGCCCGTGTCGACCCGCCGAGCCACATCGCCTTCGGCCACGGGCCGCACCACTGCCTGGGCGTTCACCTCGCCCGACTCGAACTGCGGGTCGCGTTCGAGGTCGTGCTGCGCCGTCTGCCGGACCTCGACCTGGCCGTTCCGGCCGAGGAGTTGGTGTGGTCGGAGGGTCTGCGGGTGCTCAAGCTGCAGGCCCTCCCGGTGCGCTGGTGACCCGACGCGGCGCGGCGGTCGGTTCGGCGTGAGGCCGGTGATCAGCGCGAACGGCGCGCCGAACGGGTCGAGGACCACCGCGCTCCGGCCGGCCATCACCCGGCACGCACCGCTCCCACCGGTGGCGTGGTGGGGCGATGGCATGGCGGCCACACGAGGGGAGGCCACCGCGGGTGACCCGCCGCGCCGACCGCGGGCGGAGCGGGATGCCGGGGCAAAGCATCCGAGCAGGGCGGGGATTCACCGGCACCCTGACCTTCCGCGACCCCACCGACGAGCCCTCCGAGGACCAGCCGGTACGCACAGCGAGTCCGGGACCCACTCCACCTCCGATTCGCCCGTGGTGGGCTCGGCCTCGCGCGTGCTCGAACTCATGGGCTGTCGAAAGTCGAACGCCCCGGCCCCGCCGCGTCGATGGCTGCGATCGAGCCCGTGATCGCGAGGCCGGAGTCCGCAGGAGTAGGAATCTCGCGTCGGATGGATAGCCGCCTCGCGAACGCGCCTATAGCTTCTGTTGCGCCGCGCGGTTCGGGGCGTGATCCGTCCGTGTCCCGCGGTGTTCTCGCCACGTCCCGGTAGCGACGGACGGATCGAACCCCGAACCGCGCGGAAGTGCGGCGCGAGTGGCGCGTATTCACGATCCGCCGCTCCGTTCGCGACGATTCGACCGGTTGACGGGCGACGCACGGCATCCATATCTCGTCGATACAGGGCAGGTGCACACCTCGTGCCGTTCGCGCTGCGAACCACGCGAAGAATCACCGGACTCGGTGGCCTCCTTCGCAATGTCGGACCCTTCCGAAATGTACTGCGCCCCTTGTCCCCGGCCATGGCCCTGGCGATGATCTGCCTGAGCGCCACGGCCGGATGCGGGCTCGTCGGCGACGACGAATCCGACGCACCCGGTACCCCACAGGCGGGTGGCTCGGCCGTCTTCCTCCTTCCGGGCGAGCCGCGTGGCCTCGACCCGTTCAGCGCGAGCTATCCGAACGTGGCCGACGGAAACCGGATGTCGGCGCTGTACGACGTCCTGGTCTGGACGGAGCCGGCGACCGGCACCGTGCACCCCAAGCTGGCCGAGTCGTTGACCAGCGACGCCCAGCTCACGAATTGGACGCTGACCCTGCGCGCGGGACTGCGCTTCTCGGACGGCTCGGTCCTGGACGCCGCCGCCGTCAAGGCGACGTGGGACGCCCATCGGGATCCGACGGTCAATTCGTTGGTCGGTGGTGTACTGCGGGACGTCAAGCTGATCCTGGTGTCGGACCTACAGTTGCGGATCGAACTTCCGTCCGCCAACGCCAACTTCGACCACATGGTCGCCCGCAACCTCGCCTTCGTCGCCCCCACGAAGTTCGTCTCCACTCCCGAGGGCCGAGCCGCTCTCAAGCGCACCCCGATCGGCGCGGGCCCGTTCAAACTCGCTGCCTGGGAGCCCGGGAAAGACCTGCGCATGGTGCGCAACGAGACCTACTGGCAGAAGGGACTTCCGCACCTCGACGAACTCGTGTTCCGAGTGGACCGCAACATCGCGGCCGCACCGGAGTCGATCGCGAAGAGCCGAGCGGACATCACCGTCACCACCGACCCGACCGTGCTGGGCGATGCCAGGGACAAGGACCTGAAGGTCGACGAGACACTGCTCAACGGCGGCCTGATGATCGCCTTCAACCTGCGCAAGCCCCCCTTCGACAACGCGGACGCACGTCGGGCGATTTCGTTGGCGCTGAGCGGCGAGGATCTCAACCGCCGCTTCTACAAGGGTCTCGGCGTCCAGGCCAGGGGCATTTTCAACGCGAGTTCCCCGTTGGCGAACGTCAACCTGGCCGCCGTGGAGAACAAGCCCCAACAGGCGGGCGAACTCTTCGCGAAGCTCACCTCGAATGGCCAAAAGCCTTTCGTCTTCCACTACTTGGTACCCGACAGCCCCAAGTCCCGGGACATCGCCGAATACATCCGGCGAACGCTGGCCGGATACCCGGGGGTGACCATGATCGTGGACGTGGTCGACATCGCGTCGCTGGTCACACGTACCTCGGCCAAGCACGACTTCGAGGCAACCGTCTTCCAACTGTGGGCCGACGACGTGGAACCGAGCATGCATCAGTTCCTGGTCACCGGGGGCATCAACAACATCACCGGCTACAGCAACTCCGCCGTCGACAAGGCGCTGGGCGAGGGCCGACTCTCTCCCGATCCCAAGGTCCGTCGGGACGCCTACACGCGCGTGCAGACCTCGCTGAACCGCGACATGCCCTTCTGGGTGTACCTGGAAGCCTCGGCGGCAGCCGTGCACAGCCGGTACATCACCGGCGTCGAGCCCTTCAACGACGGACTTGTGCACTTCGACCGGATCACCCGAAGCACCGCCAAATGACCGACCCCACCCCCGGGTCCGCATGACGCCTCCCCGTTCCGTGCGCGTTGTGTGTGCGGAACGGGGAGGCGCGTTCGTCAGTAGTCGATCGTGCTCTGGTAGAGGCTCTTCAGTGGGCCGTTGGCGGAGGTGTCGTATCCGTCCGCCTTGCGGTGTTGCCAGAATTCGGCGAACGTCGAGGAGCGGTGCCGCAGGAAGGTGTTCCAGACGTTTCCGGGCGTGGCCTCCCCGTAGACATCGGAACCCTCGTTCGTCGTGTCGGTGAGGTCGATCAGCGCACCGGCCACGCGGCCTTCGACCGCGTCACCGTCGTCCCAGCCCGACGTACCCCAGGTGGGCGTCTCCAGATTGAGGGACGAACCGCTGGGCCACCGGTAGTAGGGATCCTTGTACACACTCGCCGGCACCCACTCGGCGAAGCCCTCCACCCAGGCGCAGCCCGTCGAGGACTTCGCCGAAACGCCGTGCGGGCTGCAATTGGGGATGGGCGGCGCGAAGTCCTCGTAGACGTCGGCCATCAGGGCATGCGTGAGTTCGTGCACGACGGTCATGTGCGAGTCGGGAGCGTCCGCCTTGAGGTGGATCTGCTTGTTCCCGAAGTAGTTGCCGACTGTGGAGTCCGGTGCCCAGTTGACCACGACCTGACGGCACGTGGTGTCCAAGGCGTCCCAGCACGTGTTGCCGGGAACCCATTTCCAGGCGTCGTTGAGCGCGTCGAAGGCGTGCAGGGCGCGCATCCGGTTTACCTGGGTGGGCTTGCGGTCGCCGAAGGCGGTGGTGCTTCCGTTGGCGACGTTGGCGACCGTGGGGGTGGTGAACGAGAAGGCGTTCGTGGTGCCGGTCGCCTGGACGCGCCAGTTCTTGTTGCTGGTGGTGAGCTTGACGTATACGTCCTGGCCGCTGTTGTTGCTCTCGGCGTTGTCGAAGCACAGCTTGTACTCGCCCTTGGTGCCGGTGAGGCCACTGGCGAGCAGGTCGTGCGCGTTGCTCGTGTCGGCATCCCATGCCTCGACGGTCATGTTGACCACCGGCTTGGTCACGCCCTTCTCGTCGACGTACAGCCACTTGCCGGTCGCGCACGCGGTCGCCGCCACGGCCCGGGCGCGCGCTACCACCGGATCGTCCCCGGCGGGCGCGGGCAGGCCGGCTGCGGACAACGATTCCGCCGCGAGATGGGGAGTCGACTCCTGCGGCGCCACGTCCGGCGCGACCTCGACCGAGTCGGAATCGGTGGACCGCTCCGAGCCCAGGCTCGACCCGCCCGGCGCCGCGCCCACGGTGAGCGGGATCAGGTCCTCGGCGGCGTCCACTCCGGCACGCAGGTCGGCGGCGGCGCGCACCTTGATCTCCGCCGGACCGGCCGCCTTCGCGACGATCCGTCCGGTGTACGTGGTGCTCTGCCCCGCCTTGAATGTGCGCACGGTCGCCGCGCGCTCGATGGTGCCCAGGTGTACCGGGTTGGACGAGGGATGCGCGGACCGGGTCAGTCCGACGGGCGCCTCGAACCAGGCGAGGTTGGCCGGCAGGTCCGCCTGCACACGTACGTTCTTGGCCGCGAATTGCGACCGTACCTCGAATGACACGGTGGCGATCTCGCCGACCGCGAGCGGGTGGTCGACGCCGGCGTCCACCGAAAAGCAGCTGCGTTCCTCGCCGGCTTCGGGTGCGTCCGGGTTCGGGCGGCTCGTACATGTCCGGGGGGCGGCGGAGTCCTTTCCCGAGCCGGCGGTATCCCATGCCGCGAACGCGCCGGCCCCCAATCCGACCTGGATCGCCACGGCTCCGGCAACGACGATGACCACGCGTCGCCTGCGCCGTACTGATATTCGATTGATCATGGCGTTCGAACGTAGCCACTCGCATCGACGGCCACTATCCGATTCACGCGAACCGCGCCGGGGCGTCTCCACGCACGGGACCGACGACGCGGTCCGACGACCACGCACGGGGCGGACGGTCGGTGTCCTGCCCCGCGCGGAATCGGAAACCGGGCCCCTGGGCGGAGAATTCGGGCGTGCTGTCCATGCCGCCTGTCATCCCTGTCCGAGGTGCCCGGCTTCGGCCCGGCGGGTGAACGTCGAACGGAGTCCGGCGCACCCCGCCGAGGCGGAACCCTGAGACGCCGGACGCCCTTCGACCGTCCGGCCGGGCGTCTTCCCGAGGCGGCACATCGCTGTCGTCGCCTCTCGGGCAGCCTCTCGCATGCGACCGGCACTGCCAAGTGGTCGAGACCCAGCATTCGTTGGCGTCTCGATCACCTCATCGACCCCTGCCCCGGGCGTGATCGCGCAACCGGCGGATATCGCTACCGGACGTATAGCGCGAAATAGCCCAGCATGATGTCGTACGGGCACTTCCACTGGGAAAAGCCCTCACGCTGATACTGCTGACCGGCATCCACGCACTGGCTGTACGTCGTGTAGTGGTTGATCAGCATCCAATCGGCCGCCGCCTGCGCGGGAGCTTTATCGGCTGTCGCCGCCACCGGCCGGGCGTTCACCGTGGCGGCTCCGGCCGTGGTCCCGATCGCACTCATCGACGCGATGGCCAGTGCCGTGGTGAGCAGTGCAGCACGCTTGCGCATTCAACTCGGGCCCGGTCCGAAGCGCAAAGGTGCGGAACCCACACCGTATCGCCGCCGCACAGCGGAAAACACCCCCGGAGAACGCCTCGTTCGCTGCCGGCTCCCAGCACGGGACGTGCATCACCGGATCACGATCCGGAAAGAGCTCCCACCGGGTTTCCCGCCGTCGCCCCAGCGAGCGTCCGATACTGGATGGCGAAGCGATCGGCGAGGGCGTCTCGATCGCCTCGCGAATCGCGAAGTGCCGGGCGCAACCGGATGCGGCCGGCGGCTGTCCTCAATGGTGACCGATCCCATCGGGGCCCATCCACGGGAGGCCGCCCATGTCCGCCGCGTTATCCACCCGCACCTTGCTCGTCTGCTCGGCCGTCGTCGCACTCGGCCTGTCGTCGACCGCATGCGGCACCACCGCCGCCCACGGCGGCTCGGGTGCCGCGGCCCGACCCACCGAGAGCCTCGGTCACCCACCCGTGGCACCTCCTGCCGACAAGGTGCGGCCCCCGCAGCCGACCGAGACCAAGTGGGGGTCGTCTGCCGACAACTCGCGCACCCCCGGGCTCCCGAAGTGGCTCGGCCCGGAGGATCCGCCTCCGATGGCGACGGGTTCCGAGTTCGTCCTGCCCAACCTCGCCCGCGTCTCGGTCACGGAGGTCGGCATACTCGACGGCGCACCCGCGCCCGCCGGTTCGCGGCGCGCGGACGTCCACGTCCGGATCCGGGACGACGGTGCGAAACCGCTGAACCTGGACGGTCAGGTCCGAGTGAGTGTGGTGCGGCGGGACACTGCCGCGCGGATGCCACAGATCGACCCGCCGCTCCCCGACAACACGCCGACCCCGTCGTTCTCCGGGATGCTGTCCGCCAGGGAATCCAAGGACGCCGTGATCGGCTTCGCGCTCGAAGAATCCGGCTTCTTGGCGGGTTTCGAGGTGTGGGTGACGGTCGATCAGCCCGGCCGGGTCGCGCCCTACCCGGTCAAGTTCCTGTACACACCGAAGGCCGACTCGTAATTCCGGCGTGCTGGTTGTGTATCGACCCCAGCCGGTAGGGGAGTTCGTACGTTCCGACGCAACCGGCGCGCTGTCGAGACGGCCAAGTCTTCGCCTCCGCCTTTTGGATGGTGCCCGGTACACCCGCCGCCGTCACGGAGATGCGTCGTGCCTCGCCCTGCCGCGTCGCGCGCGAAAGCCGGGTCGGCGTCCCGCAGTTGCGTGTGCCGGCCGTCCCCGATCCGAAACGGGACGTCGACTGCGCACAACCACGAACTCGCCCCAGAAGCCCATCGCTCTCCCGCACTCGCAGATTCGCAAACGACCGTAACGAGCCTCGCCGATACGTGCGGGACGAGTCTGCCGGCGCCTCGGACCACGAGCACGGTGCCGAGCGGTCTGCCGGCGGTCGCCGGGCACGACCTGGCGGCGAGCCTCGACAGCGTCGCCAAGACCCGAGCGTGTACGCGACAGCGGAAGAACGTTTGGAACGGCTGCGATCCCTGTTGACGGGAACACCGAACTTGTATGGGATATCCGCATTTCGCACCTCGAATTTCGCACCTCGAAGGGACTCCCACCATGCGTCGGTGATCGCGGTCGCGGTGTCGGCCCTTCATCGCACGCGACGACGGCTGTACGGACTGCGACCGGGCCCGAAACCCGTCGGATGAGATCGGGCGCCTGTTCGACGGGTACGGAACCGCCGTCCCGCCCTCGAAGGGCTGTTGGAGACTCGTTCGAGTAGCGTACGCCCAGCTTTGCGGCGCACTTTCTGTTATCGCGGCCCCGGCCGAACGGTCTCCCCTGTGTAAGACGGGACAGGCGAGTACCCAGAGGGAGAGTGGCACGGACGTGGGCGCGAGCGGGAAACACGACAGCGCGGTGGTGGAGGCGGCACGTCGGGGCGACCAGCGGGCCCAGGACGAGCTCGTAGCCGCGTATCTACCGCTCGTGTACAACATCGTTGGCCGGGCCCTGAACAGGCACGCCGACGTCGACGACGTGGTCCAGGAGACCATGATCCGCGCACTCGGCGGTCTGGGATCCCTGGGTGACCCGGAAAGCTTCCGGTCCTGGCTGGTGGCCATCACGATGAACCAGATACGCGGCCACTGGCAGACGCGCAGTGTCGCGCCGGGCGGTTCCGGTCTGCAGGACGCCCACGACGTCGCGGACCCGCGCGCGGACTTCGTGGACCTGACGATCATGCGACTCGGTCTGGAGGGGCAGCGGCGGGAAGTGGCCGAGGCCACCCGCTGGTTGGACGCCGACGATCGTGCGCTGCTGGCGATGTGGTGGATGGAGGCGGCGGGCGAGCTGGAGCGGGCCGAGATGGCCGCCGCGCTGGAGCTGTCGCCGAAACACACCGCGGTGCGCGTGCAGCGGATGAAGGCGCAGCTGGACACGGCCCGGGTGGTGGTGCGGGCGCTGTCCGCGGTGCCCGGCTGTGTGTTGCTGGACGACGTGATCAGGACGTGGGACGGCATCCCGTCGGCGCTGTGGCGCAAGCGGGTCGCGCGGCACGCGCGTGACTGCACGGTTTGTTCCGGATGCGTGGCGGGGCTGGTGCCGGCCGAGAGGCTGCTGGCGGGCCTCGCTCTGGTGCCCGTGGTCGAGGTATTGAGGGGTCTCGCGGGGGCGGCTGCGTTCGGGGGCGCCGGGGTGCCCGGCGAGGCGGCGGCTTTCGACGCGGTGGGTGGTGGTGGCCGGTTGCGCGACGGCCGGGCCCGCCGAATACGCAGGCGGCGCCGTGCGAGCGCCGTGGCCGCCGCTGTCGCCCTGCTGGTAGCGGGAGGCACGTTCGTCGAAATCACCGTACTGTCGCCGGGCGAGGACAAGGATCCGGTGTGGTCGGCGTCCGCCACCGAGTCGGAGTCCGCGACGCCTTCGGCACCCGCCGTCTCCCTGTCGCCTGTCGCCTCGGCGTCCCCGTCCCGCTCGCCCATCAGGTCCGCCTCGCCGAACCCCACCACGTCACCCACGAAGTCGCCTCCGGCGCCGACCACGGCCAAGCCGCGTCCGACGCCGTCGACGCAGCCCATGACCACGGCCGATCCCGCGGGCGGCCCGGCCGAGAAGGTCCTGGCGATCACCAACTCCGAGCGAGCCAAGGCGGGATGCGGCGCCCTGACCCTCGACTCCCGCCTCACCCGCGCCGCCCAGTTGCACAGCGAGGACATGTCGGCCAACGGCTACCTCTCCCACACCAGCCAGGACGGCCGAACCTTCGTCGACAGGGCCCGCGCACAGAGCTTCGCGAACCCCGGCGCCGAGAACATCGCCCGCGGCCAGAACTCCCCCGAGCAGGTGATGAAGTCGTGGATGAACTCACCGGGCCACCGCGACAACATCCTCAACTGCTCCCTGACCAAAATGGGCCTCGGCGTGGACAGCAAGGACTGGACATGGACCCAGATATTCGGCTTCTAAGTGGGGATTTAGGCATAGGTTGAGGCGTTAAGTCGCTTGGCTGCCAGTGGCATTCGGCAGGATTTGCGCCATACATGCATCCTCGCATCCGCGA
>NZ_JBEXCV010000137.1:0-8209 GCF_040605455.1 Embleya sp. NPDC005575
TCGTTCGAGGGCGCGCACCACGCTATACCGCTTCGCGGCTAGCTGCTAGCGACTACCTCCCCGCTGCGCGGGGAGCGGGTGGCTTAGTCTCTGACCTGCACAAACGTCCCGCCCACCGGCGAAGACTTGGTTACCGATATCAAGTAGCGCTAGCATGTAGCTAGCTACTTGCACGCTGTCTGATACGTGCTACGCTGTCATGTAGCACCGTTAGAGGGGAATTAGAAATGCGTTTTGCCTTGATCCAGACAATCACTGTGGGCGCCACGAAGCACCACATCGTGGAGGCGTTCATCGAGAACGCCCCGGAGGACACTAAGAACACGGATGCGGTGGAGGCTCTGGGTTCCTCGAAGTACGCCGCGAATTACTCGGAGCGCGGGATCTTCCTGGCGAACCGAAAGATCGTGACGGACAGCCGGATCCCGAAAGACGCGGACACCACCGAGGCAATTTCCATCGAATGGAAAACCCTGGCGGCCCGTGGTTCGGTTCAGTTCAACCTTCGGGTACCCGCCCCGGATAAAGCCGGTTGGGATTTGGCCGCCGCGCGGGTAGGTCTCTCGGTTACCGATTGGGCGCGCCAGGTCTTGAACGAAAAGGCCAAGGGATAACTTCGCGAAGCAACCTTGAGAAAAGGAGCGCGAGATGAAGAAGGCCACGACCCCGGACACCCAGGTCTACGAAATCCGAGTCTGCGATGACCACCTCTCCGAGAAGTGCGACGGAGAGGCGTACACGGTACGCGGCATGGGCTCTCACGCGGAATGCACGTACGGGTGCGGGCTTTTCGTTCACGCTTGGATCGCCCCACGCGCCTGATCATCTGCCGTAGGAACCCGCCGCGTCCCAAGAATGCCGAAGGGCCCTTCTCCTTACCGGAGTCGGGCCCTTCGGCATTCTTGGGGTCCGTCACCCCTCCTCGCGCATTGCCGGGCATGTGCAGTGGCAGGGGCAACCGCCACCGCATGCCGTGCATCCATCGCTGCAACCATGCGCGTGGCAGACCCCGCACGGAGCCCTTCCGCAATCCTCACAGACCTCCATGGTGTACCCCTTCCTTCGCCTGCCTCGGGTTCAGCCCTTCGCCCGAGTGTCCTGGATCCGGTTCACGATCCGGCGTTGTAGATCCGGTTCCGCCAGCAACTCCCCCACCAGGGCGCGCATGATCTCCACCAACCTGGCGTCATCGGCGTCGGTGATGGCCCAGATCTTGAGCTTGCGATAGTCCTGGAGGTCAAGGTCCAGGGTGGTCTTCGCCGTGTTGGCTCCCTCTGTCTTGGCCCTGGGGGTCGCGTGCGCCCGCGGTGCGGCCGGCGGAGCTTGTGGCGGTGTGGGGGTATCGAGCTTGCCCGTGCCCTCCTGGGCGGTTGCCTTCGCTCCACCGAGGGCCCGTGTTGCGCGGGGCGGGGTCCTCTTCGCGGGCTCGGTCTTCTTCGCGGTCTCAGCCACGGTTGTACTCCCTACTCAGTTCGATCATGAGGTCTTCGTACTCGGCCAGGCCCGAGGGGATGTGGCCCATGGCGCGGATGTAGTGCGTCCACGCGCTGATCTCGGTCTTGGCCAAGGGGAGGTTGGCGTCGGTGAGTTCCTTGCGGGCCTCAGCGGGGAGGGACGTGCGATGGTCCGCCTTCGTCAGGACGATGGTGGCCAGGACTTGCCCGGGGTTGCGGCCGGCGCCCGCCTCCGCCGCTTGGAGGGTGGCGGGGACGCGCTCTTCGTCCGCCTCCGCCGGTGACACGGGCAGGACCACCAACTGGGCCCGGGAGACCGCGTCCATGAGGAGATCGGGGCTTCCGCCTCCGACGTCCACCACGACCACGTCATGGTCCTCAAGGCACGTGTCGATGTATGTGGCTATGTCCGCGTACGGGTAGCGCTCTACTTCGATGGGGACCGTGTATCCCCGCTTCCGCGCCTTGACGTACCAGGAGTAGGCGGTTTGGCTCACCGGGTCCGCATCGAGCAACTTGACCTTGTATCCCTGGAGCGCGTACCACAGCGCGATGAACCACGCGGTGGTGGTCTTGCCCGTTCCGCCCTTGAGGAGCCCCACGACCACGGTGCGGACGATCGGCGGACGTTTCGGGCGACGTTTGGTAACTCCCATGGGATCACGGTAGGGCACGGTCCCGTGCTCACGGGGACATGGGAGGATTCCGGGCCGCGTCGCGGGCACACGAAAGCCCTTGGGCCCGTGTACACGGGCTCAAGGGCTCAAGGGCTTACAGGACAGCGGGGTCAGGCTGCCAGGCTGTCAGGGGCCTCCTGGAGGGCTCCCCAGTGCGTCCCCAGGATCTCCGCCTCCGCTTCGATCCGCACCCCTCGGAACGTCCCCGTCATGACGCGGCCCATCAAATCGCGGACCTCCTCCGCGTGCTCCGCCGGAACCTGGACGATCACTTCGTCGTGGACGAACAGCCAGAGCCGCGCGTGGAGTCCGTGGCGCGTGGCCAGGGTGTACACGGCGGCCACCAGGAGGTCCCGCGCGGAGCTTTGGATGGCGTAGTTGCAGTTCGCGTACGACCTGATCGGGTCCGCCGGAATGCGTCGTCCGGTCACGGTGGTGACCACCTTCATGGCGCTGAGCCGCCGGCCGTAGCGGATCACGGCGGGGTACGTCCGCCTCCACCGGTCGATCACCGATTGCGCGGTGGCCAGGTCTACCCCGGTCTGTTGGGCCAGGGCCCGAACTCCTCCGCCGTACACGGTCCCGAACGTTGCGCGTTTGCTGATCGTCCGGTCCTCCTTGGTGTACCCGGGCCCGTACATCAGTTCCGCTGTGGCGGAGTGGATGTCCACCCCGCTGTGGATCACCCCGATCAGCGTGGGGTCCTTGGCCAGGGCCGCCGCTACCCGGATCTCCACCTGGGAGAAGTCGCACGCCACCAGCACATGCCCGGGGTCGGCCCGGAGGCAGTGCCGGAGTCGGGGGTCGAACTTCTTGAGGGTCTGCAAGGGCGGCCCGGTGATCGACATGCGCGCGGTCTTGGCCCGCAACGTGTTGATCGTGGGGTGGATCCGCCCGTTCGCGTCGGCCGCCTTGAGGAACTGGCGCAGGTTGGTGATCACGTTCTTGGTCTGGGCCATCTCCAGGCGGGCGCTCAACAGTGGCCGGTACCGCGGCGGGAACGTCCGCTTCCCGGAGGCCACATCGTCCATCAAGGCCGTGAGGGAGTCCCGGGTGACCTGGATCTGTCCCGTGTCGGTCCGGGGCATCCCCCGAACTCCCAGGGTCTCCAGCCAGGTAGCGAACTTGGGGGAATTGCCGGAGAACCGTAGCTCTTTGCGGATCACCGCGTCGGCCGCGTCGTACTGGGCCAGGGTCTCGGCCAGAAGGCGGGCCGTGTACTCCATGTCCAGGGCCAGGCCCCGGATCGTGATCCCGGTGGACTGTGCGGCCAACCACTGCTCCATCCGGACCAAGTGGCCGTACGGTGCGCACTTGTCCAGGAGGACCGGGAGGAGCCTCCTGGCGTAGATGGCGTCCAGGCCCGCGTACACCGTGTACGCCTCATCGGTGACGGGGAGGTTGTTCCACCCCCACCGCTGAGCCTTCTTGCCCGCGCGTTGTCCCGTGGGCGCCAGGGCTTGCATGCGCTCCAGGAGAGCGGTCTCCGCCTCTCCGAGCCCGGGGTCCAGGTGGCGCGCAGCCAGCTCCTTCAAGCCGTGGCCGGCGCGTTCGTCCGGGTCGATCAGCTTCGAGAGAAGGTGCGTGTCGATCGCGCGTTGCCCCAGAGGGATCCCCAGGGATGCCCAGACACAGAGGGGGTCGTACGCGGTGTGACTGGCGAACCGGATCCGGGGGTTGTTCAAGGTGGTCTCGATGGCCGCGCGGTGCTCGGGGACCACCGGGTTGAGTACCCATGCGTCGGTGAGGCTGCCGAACTGGACCAACCTCACTCCGGCGTCGGGGCCGAACGGCCCTGCACTGCCCTGGACGATGGCTCGGGTCTCGACATCGAGCCCGAGGATGGTGTCCGACGCGGTGAACCGCGCGAAGGCGTCCGCGTCGAATGCGGTCGCGTCCTCGGGTGCGTGGACGTGCATGGTGTGACCGCGGTGGGTGCGTGTGTACGTGGTCATCCCGAGACCTCCCGGGGGTGGCAGCGCGGGCACACCCACACCAGGGGGACGGCTCCGAGGATCGTGGGCCGCCGGCAGGAGTCGCACGCGGGCGCGGTGGGTGTGGGCAACAGGCCCAGGAGCCATCCGTATCGATCGCCGGCCAGGCCCTCATCGCTGAGTGCGGGGTCGGCCCCGAGGTAGGGCAGGGATTCGGCGTCGGTCCGGCGGTAGGGCTCGGGGTCGAACAGCCCTTCCTGTACGGCCATGTCGGGCCGCCTAGCCGAACGCGGGCGGCTCGGTGTCCGCCGGCGCGATCGACGTCGGGGTGACGATCTCCGCGTCCAGGATCTCAGCTTCGATCCTCGGGAGGGCTGCCGTGGCCCGGGGGGTGGTACCGAGGGCCAGGCGGTGGGTGATGGCCTCCAGGAGTGCGGTGGTGGCCGCCGCGTCGGCCCCGTGTGCGGGCCTCATCTCGCGCGGGGCGGGCGCCAGTTCGGCGTACGTGGGGGTGTCGGCGGTCCGGGCCTGGGTGGTCTGGTGGCTCGGGGTGCGGGAGTACGCGATGGAGGCGGCCGTGGTGCCGATCGCCCACAGGAGGGCGCCCGGCTGCCAGGGGTCCGCGTAGGCGGTCACGGCCGCTACCGCGCACGTGGCGCCGGTGGTGGCGCCGGCGGTGGTGATGGCGACGCTTCCGTGTCGGCCGGTGGCGGAGACGTAGGCTCCGCCGAATCCCAGGATTCCGGCTCCGCCCAGGATCGCGAGCGTGGACAGGTCTCCGGCGGCTCCGGTGTGGTGCCAGACGCGGGCGCACGCGGTCAGGGTGGTGGTGGCGATCCCGGGGAGGATGGCGCGTCGGTGGCGGTCGCACCACGCCAAGATGCGCGGGCCGACGGGGAGCCTGGCCCCCTGGGTCACGGGGGTGTACTGGCCAGGGATCACGGTGTCCATGTTCCACGGGGTCACGGGTTTTCTCCTTTATCGATGATGGGATCCCGTGTGCACGGGATCCCGGATCATGGGTGAGCCTTCGTTCGCCGTACCGGGGGGAGGGGCGGCCCTGGGACCGCCCCTCGGGTGTGTCCGTCAGTGCTCACCACACACGGTCATGAGGATGACCGTTCCGTCCTTCTCGGTCAGGACGTCGCAGTCGCAGATCTCGCAGGCCCACAGCGGGCGGCCCTTATCGCCGGAGTAGTCGGTCATGTCCTCCCAGCAACACACCGGCGCGGTGGTGACCACGCTTCCCTCCGTGATCTCGGCCATCTCGGGTCCGTACTCCTGGGCCAGGTGATTGGTCATGATCTCTCCTTTATCGGTACCGATTGGGTGAGTTCGGCTATGCCGCTTCGAGATCGGCGGTCGCCAGTTCGTCCATGAGGGCCGCGTACGCCATGTACGCCTGGAGGGTGACCGCCCCGTTCCCGCCGATCTTGAGTTGCTGGGCCCTGGGGATCCCCGGGACCGCACAGATCAGACCGGGGAGGGCGCCCATCATCCACTCCACGAACCAGGGGCTTAAGCGCCGGCCGCCCCGCGGTGAGGGCAGCGTGGGCGGTGGCGCGGTGTGCCCGGTGATGGTCTCCCACCGGCGGATGGTGGGGGTGTAGTCGGTGCCGTCCACCGCGTGCCACCACGCCTCGGGGCTGAAGCCTCCGGCCAGCGGTTGGGGTACGCCCTCGGGGTCGGGGAGGACGTTGACGACGTGTCCGGGGAGGTAGTAACGGCCCGCCCCGTCCCTCTGGTTCGGGCCGCCGTTGGGTCCGTCGGACGCCTTCGGGGTCGGGAACATCGGGCAATCGGCGGGGTCCGGCAGGGTCAGAACAGCGGTACGCAGATTCATCCCGCCCGCGCGTTTCGCGGAGACCCCGGGGCCTCCGGTGCCGTCCGCACTGGTGGGGGTCGGCAGGAGCTTCAGTCCCCGGGAGTCGTGGACTCGGGGCGGGGTGCCGGTATCGCGGCGTGCGAAGGGGACGGGGTCATCGGCAGGGACAGCGACACAGAACCACCGGTCACGCCGATGAGTGGCGCCGGCGTCGGACGCGCGTACGCACGTCCACGCCGCGTCATACCCGATCGCGGCCAGGCTGCCGATGACGATGTCGAGACCCCGGCCCCGGAGGGCGGAGACGTTCTCCAGGTAGACGATTCGGGGTCGAAGGTTGCGAACGGCAGCGTGGACTGTCCACCAGAGTCGCGAACGGGCGCCATCCAGTCCCTCCCGGGGTCCGGCGTTGGATATGTCCTGGCACGGGAACCCGCCCACGATGGCGTCCACGGGCGGGACTTCGCTCCAGTCGGTCAAGGTGATGTCCCCGAGGTTGGGGGTGTCGGGGTGTCGGTAGGCCAACAGGGTTTGGACGTGGGGGTCGTTGTCCGCGCACCACGCGAGGTGTCCGCCGATGAGATCGGTCACGGCGGTGTCGAGTGCGCCGGAGCCGGTGCACAGCGATCCGATACGGGGGCCGGTAGGTGGCGTGGTCATGGCTGGACTCCTTGCGGTGGCAGGAGCGAGCGAGGATCCGGGGCGGCCGACACGGGGCCGCCCCGGGGTGCGTGACCGGTCCCCGCGGCGGGGTGGGTCAGGCGACGCGGAGGTGGCGGGCGGAGGTGTCCGGCCCGTTCTCGATCTCCTCCAGGAGGGCGCGGAACTCCGGGATGGCCTGGATCAGTTCGTAGCGCAGGTTCCAGGCGGTGGTGTCACGGCGGTGGTGGTCGCTGTTGACCGCGTCGCGGTGGTCCTGGATCCGGGCCTCCAGCGCGTCCAGGCGGGCGCGGAGGGCGGTGGGGGTGGCGGTCGTGGTGGCGTTCGTGGTCATCTTGGGTGCGCTCCTTGGGCTGAGAAGGTTGGGGAGCGTGCTGGGCTCGGGGGTCACGGGTGGATCCGTGACCCCCGAGCGTCGTTCGGGGGTCGCGCGGTTCCTAGAACGGCGGCTCATCGGAGTACGTCGGGGCCGCCTGGGTGTCGGTGCCCGAGTAGGCGACCGACTTGGAAGGCGCCTTCTTCGCGGGGGACTTGCGGGCGGTCTTCGCCGGGGGCCGACTTGCGCCGGCCGCCTTCGTCGGCGGGCGGTCCGCGCCTTCCGACCCCGAGCCCGAGGTGTTCGCGGCGGGCGGGGTCTTGGTCGCGGTGTTCCAGGGGTCGTCCGCCGGCGCGGGGTTGCGTCGGGCGTTCCTGGTGACCTCCGCCGTGGCCCAGGTGAGGGAGGGTCCGATGTCATCCACGTCGATCACGGTTCGCTCGCGCGGGGTGCCGTCGGTGCGGTCCTCCCACCGCTCCGTGCGCACGGTGCCGGTGACGATCACGCGGGCGCCCTTGGTCAGGGACTCCGCCACGTTCTCCGCCATCACGCGCCAGGCGGTGCAACCCCAGAACGTGGGCTCTCCGTCGGTCCACTCGTTGGTGGTCCGGTTGAAGTAGCGGGGGTTGACCGCCACGGTCCACTTGCACACCGCGTCGCCGGTGGGAAGGAAGCGAAGTTCGGGATCGTCGGTGAGGTTTCCGACGATCGTGATGGGGGTGCGGTTCACGGGTGTCCTCCTACGGACTCGATCGGTACGGGCCGTACAGGAGGGGCGTGGTGCTCTATGCCCCGGGGACCACGGCTCCCGGTGGGAGCCGGATCCTCACCGGCACAGATCAGGCAACGTCGGCGGTCAGGGTCCCCGCCTTGATCTCTTCGTTGAGGGCCTTCGAGATGGCGCCCAGCTCCGCGTTGTTCCCGGTGAGCCCCGCCATCGCGAGAGTGCGGCGGCTCACCCTGCCGGAGTCGGTGCTGAGGATGCCTCGGGCCAGCTCCCGCGCGTGGGCCATGCGGTCCGCGCTCAGCGTGGGACCGGTCCTCGGGACCGTGTGGAGGTCACGGGGACGCGGGTTCCCGTGATCCCGTGTGTCCCGGGATCCGTGGTCCGTCTGGGCCGGGATGCTGCCCTCCCTGGGACCAACCTTTGACATGGTCCCCGCGTCCAGGTGGTCCCCGGTCCGGGTGGTCCCGGGCTCGGTGGTCCCCGCGTCCAGGTGGTCCCCGGTCCGGGTGGTCCCGGGCTCGGTGGTCCCCGCGTCCAGGTGGTCCCCGGTCCGGGTGGTCCCGGGCTCGGTGGTCCCCGCGTCCAGGTGGTCCCCGGTCCGGGTGGTCCCGGGCTC
>NZ_JBEXCV010000137.1:8309-24089 GCF_040605455.1 Embleya sp. NPDC005575
GTGGTCCCCGCGTCCAGGTGGTCCCCGGTCCGGGTGGTCCCGGGCTCGGTGGTCCCCGCGTCCAGGTGGTCCCCGGTCCGGGTGGTCCCGGGCTCAGTGGTCCCCGCGTCCAGGTGGTCCCCGGTCCGGGTGGTCCCGGGCTCGGTGGTCCCCGCGTCCAGGTGGTCCCCGGTCCGGGTGGTCCCGGGCTCAGTGGTCCCCGCGTCCAGGTGGTCCCCGGTCCGGGTGGTCCCGGGCTCGGTGGTCCCCATGTCCAGGAGTGCGCGGGATGCCAGGCGGTCCGCCTCCTGGATCCGGCCCACCATGGCATCCAGGTCTGCCACTTCCGCGCGGACCGCTTCCGTGTTCGTGTCGGTGGTCCCGACCTCCGCCGACGCGATGGCCCAGGGGGAGGGGAGTTCGAGCGTGGCCAGTCCGGCAGCGTTGTTCGAGTGGGCCAGCTCCCGCAGCAACCGAGTGCGTTGGGCGGGGCTCTGGGCGACACCGGCCCGACGGAGTTCGCGTTGGAGCTGGGCCAGGGTGCGGCTCCGCCGGCGGACCGCCGTGGGTTCGTACGACGCGTACCGGGCCGCCAGTACGGTGGCCTTGACTGTGGCGCGGTCCCGGCTGATCTGCTCTGCCGTACGGTCGCGGACCGACAGACCGAGGCGGGCCAACGTACGCTCCCGCACCTCCCGGGTGATGATCGCCAGGATCCCGGTGTCGGTCATGTCCGAGTCGGTGTGGCGGAGTTCGATGCCCATGGCCATGTGCCAGAGGAGGGCTCCGAGCACCGGGCCCAGCATCACGCGGACGATCGCGGCGGCCAGGGAGTTCGACTCGGCTACCGCGGGTACCGCCAGGACTGCGGCGGCCACCCACACCAGGACACCCGGAGCGCCCGCGCGGCCCTGGGTCCGGAGGTTCGCCCTGGCCATGAGTGCCAGGGCGAACAAGGCGACTTCGCCCACCAGGAAGATCAACCCACGTTCCCAGGGGTTGCTGATCCCCAAGCGATGCTCAGCGAACCGCCAGGCGGTGTCACCGCTCAGACCGGTACTCAGCACCGCCCCGATACTGGCGACCACCACCGCGTCCGAGCGACCGCCCTTGGCGAAAATCGAGCGCCCGAGGGCTCGGATGCCACGGATGATCCCGTACAGGGACAGCAGTACGGAGGGGACTGTCACGGCCGCCGCAAACCAGGGGTGGGCCTGGGCCCAGGAGGTGAGTGCTTCGAGTTTCACAGTGACCATCCGTAGTGTGCGGTGGAGGTGTGCGCGCACTGTGCGCGCTAGGACAAAACAGGATCTTTAGGACTGTGCAGGGGTCTATATGTGGGGCCGGGGCGGTGCGCGCACAGTGCGGTGTGCGCGCACACTCCCCTCCCTGATCCGTCACTGGCTGTTGTCGCTGGGCCAGTCTTCCGGAAGCCGTTGGGTGATCATGTACACCCCGTACTCCTCCGGCGGGTTCGTGACGAACCCCTCCGAGATGAGCCGATCACGCTGCCGGTAGAACCACCGGCGGGGGTCGCGAACGGCGACATTGAGCCAAATGTCCTGAAGATCACCGGGCTTGAACGCCACCTCTCCCGCGTCGAACATGGCGTTCAACCGGACCCGGAGAGCCTGGATCGCGGCCGGAGGCTGGAGCGTCCGGCCCGATGCCGCACTGTCGAAACGCAACGGGGCCTCCTCCGCCGGCGGGACCTCCTCCAACTCCCGCTCCGTGTACGCGTTCGGCTCAGGGTCCGCCTCCTGGACCCGACCCACCATGTCCTCCAGATCCGCCACCTCCGCGCGGATCGCCTCTTCGTCCATGTCGGTCATCTCGATCTCCGGCGGGCCGGACTCGAAGGGGGCAGCCTCGGTGGGGGTGACCTCGGTCCGGGTCGCCTGGGGGAAGGCGTCCGGCTCGGTGAGCGACGCGTCCACCGACCCCTCCGCCTCCTCCAGGAGCGGGGTCGTGAAGATCTCCCGGTTGGTCCACAACCCCCCGTACGCCTTCGCCGTGACCTCATCGAGCGGGGTCCGGATGTGCGCGGTGGCCGTGATGACGTCCGCCAGGATGCGATTCTCCGAGAGGCGGGACCGCGCGGGCATGGACCACCGCTTCTCTTCCGTGCCCAGGCCCATGATGTAGTGGCGTCCGGCCTTGCGGTTGCCCCATTCGCAGTCGATCCCCTGGGCCAGGAGGTCCGCCGGCATGATGAAGCTGGCGTCTCCCCCGTCGGTCATCCCGAACTGTGCCGCGGCGGGGTGGTTCGCGCGGGCCGTCGTGTCGATGTTGTCGGCGGTGGCCCGCTGGAAACTTGAGATGATCCAGATCCCGACGGAGCGCGCGGTCCGCAGCATCTTCACGTAGGCCGCACTCGATGCCGCGAAGTCGGCCGCCTCTTCGGCCACGACGATCAGGAAGTTCAACCCGCATCCGGGCCTCCACTTCGCGATGCCCTTCGCGCCCAAATAGTTCGCGCGGGCCTTGATCGCGGAAGGCGTCAGGGCGAAGAATTTCCGGATGGGGCCTTCGTCGCGAAGGAACATCTCGGCTCCGTGCCGGACGCATCCGTAGTCCTGATCGGGCTTGGAGGCGTCCAGGATGATCACGGAGACCTCGGTCCGGGTCAGGGCCTCGGTGATCACGTTGCGGATCCACAGGGTTTTGCCCGCGCCGTTGGTCCCCTGGGTGATCAGGTGTTCCACGTTGTCCTTGGGGCAACCCGTGGGATTGAGCGGGACGTCCTCCCCGTCTTCGTAGATGGCCGCCCCGGTGAGCGGGCCCGCCCCGATCGACTGCCCGATGTCCTCCGGCATGCCCCAGGGGAGAGGGTCACGAAGCAGATCCTCCACCACAGCGCGAAGCGTGATCTGGGAAGAGTCGTCCGGGTCCACGGTCGCGGTCATCCGGCCCTTGCCCAGGCGGAGGGACGTCCCCAAGGACTCCAAGCGCTGGACGAACTGGGATGCCGTGGCGCCCTCTTCGGCGGACACGTCCACCGTGACAACGCCCTTGCCGGAGCCCCGGACCTCCTGGACCTTGAACCGCTCCAGACCGATGGTCTCCTCCAGGCGGGCCCACTTGGAGGTCTTCGCCCCGCGCTCCTTGCGGCCCATGTGCCGGCGGATGTTGTGCGCGGCGGACAGAACCACGCCACCGAGGAGCCACGCACTGAGGGGAGTTCCGTCCATGCCCGCGATCAGGCCCGTGGTCGTGCCCAGGGTGAGGGCGCCCGCGGTGGCGGTGTTGAGCGCGTGGCGGGCCCGGTCAGCAGCCGTGGTCTTGTGGACGTAGGTGGTCAGGGCCGCACCGGCTCCGGCCAGGACGATCGAGACCACGGGGGTGGTGGTCGGGTCTCCACCCCAGTAGAGATGGGCCGCCTCGGTGCTGGCGCCGGCGGCCAGGGTCAGGCCCCAGGGCGCCAGGTACGGGGCCGCCGCGATCAGGGCCTCCGAGACGCGGTCCTCACCGCGCTCCGCGACACCGAAGCGGCTGACCGCCGTGGAACGGCTCTTGCTCGCGCGGGACTTGCGGGCCATCACTCCGCCTCCTTGATCTTGAAGCTCTTGCCCTTCGTGGTGGTGGCCCCGGTCTTCGCGGCCTTCGCTGCCAGCTCCGGGTTCACGAAGTGGCGGATGTAGGAGGAGTGCATCTTGGCCACGGCGACACCCAGGATCTTGGGGCCCTCCGCGCCCACCTTGAGGTGGGAGGACACCAGCCGCGCGCGGAGGCGAACGCCGGCCCCGAACTCGAACCACTTGCCCTTGTACGCGCCCAGGGTGGCCGCCAGGATGTCCGCGTCCATGTAGACCTTCGTGTACATCTCGCTACCGATCGCCTGGAGGAGCTGGCGGTAACGGCGGATGTCGTCCCCGGACTCGAACTCGATCTTGTCCCACTCGGTTACCAGCTTGACCAGATCAGACATGGCGGTCTCCCATCATGGGGTTGGGGATGGAGCCGAAACGCGGGGCGATCACGACATCGGTGACGTCGGGGCCGACGTGCTCCCCGGCCCGCTCGATCAGGTGGTGCGCGGCCCGGGAGCGCCAGGTGGCCAGAGCCGCATACACGCTGTCCGGCCGGAACCGGATCGCGGTCACCACGGTGAGCGTGATCCAGGCCAGGCACAGGGCGGTGTTGGAGGCCAGGCGGCTGGCGGACGTCAGGGTCGGGCGGATGTCCGGGGTGAGGTGGCGGAGCCGAGTCCGCATCGTGGTCCCTTCGGGTCGGGTCGGTGGCTCGGTGGACACCTCCGGGGTCAGGACTCGGGGCCCTGGCCCTGGGGAGAACGCCAAGACAGCAACGGTCACTTGGCGTTCTGGTAGGTGTTCTGGACCGACTCGACACCGGAGCGCACGGTGTTGCCCACGACGCTCTCCGACGTCATCACGCCGAACGAGATGGCCAGTACCAGGACCCACAACGGGACATCGGCGTGGCGGTACGCGTACCAGACACCGGCGGCCAGGATGAGCGCGATTCCGAGACTCACGGGATAACTCCTTCATGGTTTGGTGGGTCTGTGGTGAAGCGGGGTTCTGGGATCCCGTGTCCCCGGGGGACAGGTCACCGGAGACACGGGAAGTCGGGTTCTACGTGCCGATCAGGATGACCACCGCGGTGAACACCGCGGCCAGGGCGCCCAGGCGGGCCGGGGACTCGGTGGACCACAGGAGGAGGTGCGCCAGACCCTTGATCGGGGCCGTGACCACCGCCCACCAGAAGAGAAAGCGCCGGCGCTCCGCCGCGTCCCACACATCCCCGGTCTCGGGGTCCATCCAAAGCTGGGGCCGGGGCTTCTTCATCGTGCTGTCCTTTCTGTGTTGTCGAACCCGAGTCCGGTGCTCCGGCGCTCTCCGGGTGACTCGGGACCAAGTCCCGAGACACCCGGGCTGAGCCGGAATCCCTCAGCGTTCGCTCTGTGCCAGGTACGCCATGCGGACCTCCAGGGGGAGGTACGCGCCCACGGTCACCGGGTCGGTGCCACGCATGAGCCCCGCCTCCAGGCCCTCCACCGCCGGCAGCGACAGTCCGGCGTGAACGGCCCGATCGATCGTGATCTCCCTCATCGCGGCCACGGCTCCCATCACCCCTCGGTGGCCGGGGAGTACGTCCCGGGCCGCCTCCAGCAGGCGCCAGGCCACACACGACTCGATCGCGTCCGTCCGGGCCGCGCCGTGTGAGTACGCCATCCAGTTCGGGGCGGTCCGGGCCGCGAACTCATCCGAGAAATCCCACTTGGTCCGCCCGGCGATCCCCAGGAAGATCGACGTCTCCGCCAGGGCCAAGTACTGGGTGTTGTACGCCTGGCAGAACCGGCTGAAGCCGTTGAGCGTCGCTGCCTCCTCCCGCTCCGGGAGGATCGAGCGCATGGCGTCCAGTGCGTGGTAGCACGTGGACGTGGTGTCCGTCCGTGTCTGGGTGATCTCCCGGATTCGGCGCAAGTCCGCCGGAAGCGGCGCATCCGCGAACCCCTGGAGCCGCGCGTGTGCGTTGGCGAACGTGCCGTACCACAGGGCCAGTTGAGCCTCATACGGATCCTCGAACACTCCCGTGGGGTCCGGGGCCTGGGTCGGGTTCGGGGTCCGGGTCTTGCGGAGGAACCTGGGGATCATCACGCCACCTCGGGAAGGGTCGGGTTCTGGGCCATGGCCTGGATCTCGGCCATGGAAAGGTCTTCGCGGAAGCGGTGGCCGATCTCGCTTTCGAGCGCCACCAGTTCGGTCACGTAGTCCGGCCGGAGGCGGGCCGCGCAGATCAGATCGGCCTGACTCGCCAGGACACAGAAGGAGCAAGACAGCCGGCTCATGCCCCGGTCGTATACGTCGTGGTACGGGATCCCCCGGGCCCGGATCCGCTCCCAGACCTGATCCACGGTCCAGTGCAGGATCGGGAGGTGGGTGTAGATCACGCGCGTCCCGCTGGAGCCCCGCATGTCCGGCGCCAGCATCGGGCGCTTCGCGCGCTTCGTGGACTCCTGGCCACGCAGACCCATGCAGTTGAGGACTCGGGCCGGGCGCCCTGTGATCCCCAGCTCCGCGACCCAACGCGTGATCAGTCGCTGGATTTGATCCCGTTTCTGATCCGAAGTGCAGTAACGCGCGTCCGACGAAGGCCACATCCCGCGATCCCGGATCTGGGTCTCAAGGTCACCCTTGGCCCGGGTGCACGTCTCGAAGCGAAGTCCGTACCGCTCGGCCTGGGTTCGAGCCAGGGCGGTGGTCCCGGGCCACTCCATCCGGCCCAATGACGCGTGGGCGACGATCACCCGGTCCCGCACTCCCGCCGCGTCGGCCCGCGCCACAACCTCATCGAGCATCGCGGCGGAGTCCTTGCCACCCGAGGAGTTCGCGACGATCAAATCCGCGTCCGCGTAGTCCAGGGTGTCCAGGGTGATCTGCCACTTGGCCACCGCCACACGGACGTACTCACGGGAGCGGGCCATCACGCCACCGCCCGCACCGGGAACGGCTCGGTCACCGGGGTGACCAACGCGCGGAGGATGTCCCCGGGGGTGGCCGGCGCAGGGCAGGCGACTCGGTCCAACAACCGCTCCCAGTGCCCATGGGCACCACACGCCCTGCACACCAAGTCGTTGTGAAGGAGGTCCATCGGGTCACCGGCGCGGTGGTGGTGGCCTCGGGCCGTGACGACAACCGCGCGGGCCTGGCCGGACGCGCCGGCGTAGTGACCGCGATCGGTCCGGCCATCGGTGTAGATCGTCGCCCCGTGCCACCCCTGCCGAGTGCTCAAACGGGCGAAACGCGTCTCCAGCGTCTCCGGCGACCGGGTGATCTTCCGGGCCATCTCGGGGAGCAAGCTCCGCCGGATGTGCCTGGCCGCGGCGGGGTCCTCCTTGCAGAGGTCCGCGTAGATGTCACGCATGGCCTCCAGGTGAGCCGCCCGCTCCTCCAATGAAGGCGCGGGGTTGAGCAACGGTTGCGCGAAGAGGTCCAGCAATTCGGGCACGTCCACGACTGCCTCCTATGGCCGCCAGAAGCTTGTATCTGAAGATACGAGGTTCGAACCTCGTATGTAAAGAGGCAAACTTGTGGCAGACTGGAAGCACCAACCGGAGAAGGAAGGTGGTCCTGTATGGACGCGTCGCCATACGCGCCCGCGTACGTCGTGATCGCAGAGAAGATCCGCGACATGATCGAGTCGGGCACCCTCTCGAAGGGCACCAAGCTCCCGAGTGAGCGCGAACTCTGCGAGGAGTACGGGGTGTCCGGCATCACCGCACGTGCGGCCGTGGACGTCCTCAAGAACGAGGGTCTGGTGGAGAGCCGTCGGGGGAGCGGTACTTACGTCCGTCGGGAGACGCCCCTTGTGCGCATCGCGCCGGAGAGGTATTTCCGCCCTCACGCTCAGCCCACGTACGTTCGTGAAGCAGAGCGCGCCGGCAAGTCCCTCGAAGTCGAACACCACACCACGGAGGCCACCGCCTCCGCAGACGTGGCGGATCGCCTCGGGATCGCGGAGGGGGATCCGGTTTCAGAGACCCGTTACGCCATCCGGATGGGTGGGGTGTTGGTGTCTACGTCCTACGCCTGGGAGCCTCTCGCTATCACCCGGGGTACCGCGATCGAAAGCCCACACGAAGGGGAGTTCGCGGGCAAGGGCATCGTGCCTCGGTTCGATGCCATCGGGATCGCGGTGGACGAAGTGGAAGAGGTACCGGTACCCCGGATGCCGACTCCCACTGAAGTACGCCAGTTCGGTATCCCGTCGGGTGTCCCCGTCGTTCACATAAGGCAGACGTTCCGTGCGTCCGGCCTTCCTGTGGAGACTGCGAACATCCTGTTTGCGGGGGATCGGTACGAACTGCACTACCGGATGGAGATTCGCTAGATGGACCCCGACACGTTCCGGAGGTTGGAGACCGTGGTCAAAGGCGTACCTGCTCTGAATGATGTAGAGCTGGCCTGGCGTCTCGGCTCCTTGCAAAGCGTGCTCCTGGAGCTACTGACCCAGGCCCTCACCGCTTCCCAAGAGGGCCGCACCACCATCCCGGTGTCGGCCGTCACCGAAGCGATCGAAAAGTACGCACGGCGCACCGCTGGAGCGTGACGTATGTCCAGGGTGGGATGGCGGTCATCGTAGGACCGCCATCCCACCCTGTTGTATCTCGGAGTGCCTGCGCTGAAAAGCAGTCCTCATGAGGAAAGATCTCTTAAATGCGAAACGACCGCCCCGGGCAGGGCGGCCGTCTCTAAAAAGTCACCGGTTAGCAGCCGGTGTAGGTGCCTCCAGGTAAGAGGAGCTCTGTCTATGAGCGTACGTGTATACAGACTGGATCGCCAACACCCGAGAGGGTCACGCGTAGGCGTGTCCACCTTCGGTTGCTCGGTCCAGTCTCATGACTAGTACAAATAGTGACACAAACGTACCCAAGCTCTCCGGCGCCCGCCCTTGGCCCCGCGCGGTTGATCCCTCCGAGGGTCATTACGTGGTGTACCGGCTCGGGTCATCGGAGTTCCGGCAATACGCGTCCGGCCTTCACGGTGTGTCTCCTTCGAAAGCCCCACCGTTGGCGGACGGTAGTCCGGCTCCGCCCGACGTGTACCCGATTCTCCGGGGTCGTCTCGGTGTCGCCAATGTGACGGAGTTGCGGGAGATCGGGGAGGATCTGGCTCCCTCGGATGGGTTGGTGGACACCAACTTTGAGGTGGAGTACACCCCTCCCGTCTCCGCCGGCGTGTCCCGCCCACCGCGGCGGGCCACGGTCGCGGTCACGGACATGGACTCCCGGGATCCCGAGTGGCATGTCCGCCTGGGCATCTCGGCCCGTGTGGCTAAGCGGAAGGTGGAGTCCGTCGCCAACGCCCTACGCGCGATGGGTGACCGCCTCGAGCATGAGTCCGGGTGGCGTGAGTCGTACTGTTCCACCGGGCTTCTTCTTCGACCGGACGAAGCTCCGGTCTTCCTGCGCCAGGGCGGGGAGGCCCTGTCCGCGCGTGGTCCTGTCGATCTGCGGTGCCAGCTCCCCGGGGCGATCCAGGATGCGGCGGGGATCAAGGCTCTGACCGTGGACGATCCGAGTGAGGAGACGTTCGCGGAGGATCTGGCGACCATGTTCGATGTCCTGGACGTGGCTCCGCACGATCCCGCCATGCCGTACGCGCTCCTGTCCCAACTGGCCTGGGCCCCGTGGTCGGGGATCCGGGAGTACGGTCCCGTCGCGGTCGCGGTCGCCGGTGAGACAGGCGCCCGGAAAACCGCCGTGTGCGGGCTGTCGGTGGCCGCTCAGTCCCAGACGTTCAGCGGCGGCCCCGGGGTCGAAGTCCCGGTCACAGTCAAGATGCGGGGTAACCAGAGCACCGTTTTCGGTGTGGACCAAGTGCTCTACCACCTGGGCGGGTTGGTCACGGTCGTTGACGACTACTTCGCGGGGAAGATGTCCACGAAGGACGTCGCGGACGGATGGAAGCGGCTGTCCCTGATCGGGGACAACGCTGCAACCGGCGTCGGGCCACTCCGAGGTGGCTACCGCAACGGAACCCCGACGATCGCGAAGACGTCGTTCCCCCGGTCCTGTCTCCTGGTGACAGCGGAGGAGTTCCCCGACGAAGAGCACCACGGCAGTGAGATCGGCCGGTACGTGGCCCTCCGGATGCGCGGGGCGGTCAACACCGACGTGCTCTCCCGGATGCAAGCCAACGGCCGCCGGCTCTCCCGCGCCCACGCCACGATGATCCAGCGGGGTCTGGCCGATCTCACGCTCCCCGCCCAGGCGAAGGCGTGGGCGCAGGAAGCCATGGAGAACTGGCGCTTCGAGGGTCACAATCGCGTCCAGTACGGGTATCTCCGGCTGTTGGCCGGCTGGTGGCTCATGACTCGACACGCGGGAGTCATCGGCCTGGACCCGGACTCCCTCCGCGCGGATGCGGTCCAGGTGTTGGGGGACGCGGCTGCCGATCAGGCCCGCCGCAACGGGCTGATCAGCGGGCGCCAGTTGGCCCGGGATCCGATCACCCTGTGGACCAAGCATCTCCGGGAGATGATCACCGGGGATCCCTACTGGATCGCCTCGGATCAACTGGCGACCCAGAGCCAGGACACCCCCGACACCGAGGCCCAGGCGGAGTACCGGGTGCCGAACGTGCCCAACTTCGGGCCCGCCGCGATGGGTTGGCGCCAGATGGGCCAGTCCGGCGGTTGGTCTCCGGCGGGGCGGGGGGAGCCGATCGGGGCTGTCCACGCGCGCAAGGTGGAGGGTCGCGCGCCGTGGCGTGACGTGATCCTCCGCATGCCGGCGGGCCGCTTCAACGCGATCCATGAGGAGATCGGCCGGCGCTCCCGGTCGATCGACGGATGGGGGTTGCCCTCCTCCGAGGCCATGCGTGTCCGGCTGGTGGAGGAGGGGATCTTGAAGGCGGTCCGGGGTGAGTCGCTGCCCTTGTGGGAGGGCAAGCGCTCCTGTCTGTCCCTGGATCTCATGCGGATCCTGGAGCCCGAGCCGGAGCCCGGTGGCGAAGAGCCTCCTGGCGACGAAGCGGGCACCGATGCCCCGTCCCAGGGCGGCCCCCAAGTGCCCGAGGGCGGGGAGGATGACTCCCAGGGAGGCCCCCAGGAGGCCCCTGGAGGCCCGCCCGAGGCCCCGGGGTTGTTCCCTGTCCCCGGCCCGCGCCAGGACCCCCAGGAAGCCCCTGAACCCGCGATGACGGGAGCCCAGGATGCCGGGAGCCCGATGGAGCGGGATCCCGTGTCCACGGGTGACCGTGGACCCTTCGAGTCGGGCGCGCCCACCTCCGGGCCCGAGACGATCGCTCGGGTACCTCGGGCCAGGGGCCGCAAGACCGCTGTCAAGGCAGACGCCACGGCCCGGGGGCTCGGGGTCGTGGGGGTGATCGACATCGACGGGCTGAGGATCTCGGGCTCGGACGACGTGATCAGCCTGCCCTGTCTGCCCGCGTGCCTGGAGGCTGCCTACCGGATCGCGTGCAAGTACGGCATCGGGCAACTGTGGTTCACTGCCCGCGCCACCGAGGCCATGGGGCTCCCTGACCCCTCGGAGCGACCCGAGGACATCCCGCTCAACGCCGGGATCAAGCACCCATGGGCCGAACTGGACGGTACCGGCCTGGAGTCCGACCCCCACGGGGTGGCCCCCTGGATCGTGGTGTGGGAGACCTCGGGCGATCGTAGGGCCACGTCCCGCTCCATCGCTCTGCCCTGGTACGAGGAGCGGGCGCCCTGGCGGGATGCCCTCCACGGAGGTGCGCTCCTGGAGGCCATCATCGCGTTCAACACGGCGATCGGGCACGACTATTACCTGTCCCCGAACACCACGACGTCCCAGCTCATCCGCCGGCACACCCGGGATCTGAAGCCGTGCCTGGCGATCATCGAAGGGCGGGTTCCGCCCGCTGTCCGGCACCCTCAAATGGTCCGGGCGAAGTGGTCCCGGACCCCGTTGGACACCGAGCAAGGCTCGGGGTTGTATCTGCACTCCTTCGACCTCACCGCGGCGGAGCTGTCCGCGATGGACGCGCGCTACGGCGTGGGTGAGCCCGAGCACCGGCACTCACCCGAGATCGACACCGGCCTACCCGGCTACTGGCGCCTGGCCCGGGTGCCTACCGGACTCCGCCCGGAACTCCCGGAGTTGCGATTCCAGGCCCGGGACGACGGCTCGATCTGGATCACGAGTGTGGATGTGCAACTCCTGGTGGACCTCGGGCGGGACGTCCAGGTGGTGGAGGCGTGGGTCTGGCCCACTTGGAAACGGTGGCTCGGGTCCACGTACACGGTCCTCCAGAAGGGCCGGGAGGCTCTGTTGGAGGGGCGGGACAAGGGTGCGCCCGAGTCCCCTGGTGAAGTCGCCTTCGGGGTGCATCGCTCCTGCTACACACGGATGATCGGGTCGTTCGCGTACAGCAAGGGCCCGCGTGGTCGCGATGATGCACTCTGGCGTCCGGACGTACGGGACATCCTCAAGGCCCAGACGTACACCCGGGCCTACCGGTCCATGTTGAAGATCGGCCAGGAGTCCGGTCGTTGGCCGGTGGCCACCTCGGTGGACGCGGCCTACTACGTGTCACCGCACGCGGATCCCGCCCAGGCCGCGCCCGCCGGGATGGTCCTGGGTACCCGGGGCGGCCAATGGCAGCCCGAGCGGCGGCTCATGTGGGCCGACGTCGCAGACGTGGCCGGTGAGGACACGTTCCACCAGACCGTTGCACGCGAACTCAGTCGGCAGAAGGGGATGAGGTGAGATGGCGAACTATCTCCCGTGGGCCGTGGACGCGGCCGTGGCGGAAGAGCTTGACCAGAAGATGGGCGCGGCTGTCTACGGTGACCTGGCCCGAGGGGAGTTCCAGATCCGGGACATCGTGGACCGTATCGGTAAGCGGGAGCTGGCGGTCATGCTCTCCGGTACCGACGATCTGAAGAGTCGCGCGTACAAGAACATGCGGGACAACATCGGGCGATACCTCCGGGGCACCCGGAGCCCGCGCGCGGACGTGCGAGACCGGATCGAGTCCCTGTGCAAGGAAGTTCGGATCCAGGAGATCCGGAACCGGTCTTCACTCCGTGTCGAGATCAACGCGTGCGTCATCACCTCACGCACGAAGTGGTGCGGGCTCATCGGGGCCACCCTGGACGGCTCTCTCCTGGATGCGTTCGCGGACGCGCTGAGCGCGGGGAATCCCCTCCTGGCCATGCAAGTGGTGAGCGACGGATACGGCCTGGATCCCGATCTGGTGGAGGAGCTGGCGTCGGTGTCCTCGGTCAAGATCACCTGATCCGGGGCCAGGAGGCCCCGGGCTCGAAGGCGTAGGCGGGCTCCCGCTTACGCCTTCTTGGCGTTCACCGACGAAAGCAGCAAAAGTGGAGATAATGCCACGAATTCGCGATCGGGGTTGAGTCGTGACGCAAAAGAAAGGTGAATTCGGCCATCTCCGGAGTTAAAATCCGGCCATGGCACGAAGAGTCGTTTTCGCCCTCACTGTCGTGATCATGCTGGCCGGATGCTCGGGTGGAGGTGACTCCCGGAAATCCGCCTCCGCCGCATCGACTCCGGGAATCCCCGCGACCACTCCCCGGGCCGCGTCCCCGGAACCTCCCGTCCCTCCTCCCGATATCCGGGAGATGGAGCCCGTGGTGGCCACCTACTGGGATGTCCTGAAGAAATCATTCGAGTCCCGGGACGCGTTTCCGCTCTACGGAGTGGAGGACTATTCCATCCTGATCGGCGACCAATACCGCATGGATCAGTCTGCGAAGTACGGCCGAAACAAAGACCTTCTCTACTATCCGGACTCGGTCTCGGATATCCGGGTATTCACGGCTCCGCCGACGGAGAAAGGCGCGGACCGCTATTTCCTCGGGGTCCAAAAAGCGCTCTGGGGGAAGCAGAATCTCCCCACCTTCGTCGTGTTCCGCCAGGCCCAGGGCTCCGGCCCGTGGAAGGCCGTACACCGCACCTACGCGTGGGACGTCAAAGACCTCACCGATCCATTCCCCGCCACCGGCGGCCCCCTGGAGACCGCCCCGGCCCCGAATCCGCGATGCGGGGAGTTCCTGGAGGTCCTGAACTACAAGAGAACCCCCGACCCCGGGGCGTGGGCTCCGAATATCGATACCGTCCGCCAGAGCCGGATAGCAGTCCTCAACGAGAAATACATTCGCGCCCTGGGCGGTCAGATATACCTGAAAACCGCGCCCACCGCTGATCCGGTCGGGCCCACCTGGATACTCCCTGATCGCACACAGTACGCCCCGTGCCTTTTCGCCAGTGAATACACCACCGACCCCACCGAAAAACACTGCTACACCTGGGCCCCCTGGAGTTCCGATGAAATGCTCCACGGGAAATACGTATGGTCCAAATACGGTATGAGCTGGGGGAGTGAACACTTCATGCTCAACATCACCCCCGCCGGAGTCGCCGGAGTAAAGACCTGGCGATCCACCCAGGCCGGAATTCGAAGCGACGAATGCCCCAAGTCCATGCAGCATGACGACAGCCTCGGGAAATACTGAGCGGGATGTCCCCGATCGAGTGAAGCCCCTGCCCTCACCGCGGGCGGCCGGCTACCGTGGCGACATGACTTCCACCGGGGACCGCCCGCCCCTGATCTCAACCGACAGGCTCCACGACTGCCTCCGCGTCATCGGCGTGAACCTCCCGCCAGGCGATCCCATGCCCCGATCCATCGCCCTGGGCATGCTCCTCTTCATGGTGGAGTCGGCGGTCCATCACGACTCGGACCGCCTGGACCACGAACAAGTCCGCGCCGGCTACCTCTCGGGCATCCTGTCCGCCCTCCAGGATCTCCCGGAGAAGGACCGCACCGACGCAAGCGGCGGGGTGTGGGTCGCCCTCCTCCGAGAACGCGCACACCGGAGCGCCCTGGACCTCCGCACCACGGAGGCCCCGTTGCCTCCCGACGTGTACAGCCTGGGGCCCCTGGCCCCGATGCTCCTGGACGCGGTCTCCGAAGTCCTCCGGGGCACCCTCGAATCTCCCCAGGACCCCGAGGACATGCCCGAGGCATTGCGGACATCGCTCCGCGTTCTCCGCAAACAACTCCAGGAGGCCCGACAGCACGTCGAAGATGGGCGAAAGACCCTGAAGAAACTGGGAGTTGAGCCCTAGGCGGACCCACTCTCCCGCGCTGAGACGTCCGGGGGCCCACCCCGCTACGGTGGCTCTGTGGGCCCCTTCGAGCATTCCGACGTCTCCGAATTCGTCCCGGATCACCGTGAGACGCTGTGCCGGCGCGCACGTGCTGCCACCGCGGCGGCCGACAGCGCCCACGCCTCGGGGGCCTGGGCCCCGGGCCCCGGTGAGCACCGCCTGGCAATCGACGTGTGGCGCGTGCTCACCGGCCCGCCCGTGCCGGACGCACCCCGCGAACCCTCCGGAAACGAACCCCTGATCTGGTGGAGCCTCACCCACGCCACCACGATCGCGGCCACGGTCCCCATCCTGATCGAGCACGCGAGCGACGTACCTCCGACGTCGCCCCTCCTGCCCGCGCTCACCGCAACCGCCACCGCGCACAACGCGTTTGGCGACATCGGGCGCGCGTTCGATCAGCACATGGGCCGCCGGCCTGCGAACTACCCTCCGGACACCTGGGAGCAGACCTACATGGCCCCGAGTGGTCCGGTGTACGAACTGGTCAGAGAGCTGTACGCCGCACAGAGCGCCCTGACCATGCTGTGCTACTCCCTGGCGCAAAGCGCCCTCTGATCGATCCAGCGGCCCGCCGGCGGGCCGCATGACGTCCTGGCGCGGGATCCCGTGAGTTCGGAATGCCGTGATTCCGGGGTCACGGGGTCGCTGTCTGGCGACCGCCTCTCTTGTCACAAACTCCACTCGGGCCTCAACCGTGATGCATCACGGAACGTAACCAATCGGCGGGCCCGCGCCGGCGCCGGAGCCGTTCTCCCCGCCCTCGGTGGGGAAAACCCCGAGTTATCCCCGGGATAACTCCAGTTTTCCCCACCGAGGCCCCTCGGGAAATCGCAGGTCAGAGGGCTTTTCCCCATTCTCCCCATTTTCCCCACCCGAATCGGGGTCGCGGGAAAAACTTCGAGAGTTCGTCACTCAAAGTAGCAGACTCGATTTCCCTAGCCGCTACATATCTCATGTAGTTGCTAGCGTTATGTCTACAGCTAGACGATAGCAGCTAGCGAAATTTGCTAGCGCGCTAGCAAATTTCGCCGGGCCGGGGGTTCGATTTCGGCGTTGGCCCAGCTCAGACGCGCAAAAACCTCTCCGTCGCTTCGCGACGGAGGAGGGCGCTAGCACGCTACGGCGCAGCCGTATAGCGCGTGCGCGCC
>NZ_JBEXCV010000138.1:0-23993 GCF_040605455.1 Embleya sp. NPDC005575
TGGGACGCGATCAGCGTGCCCGCCCAGACCGGCGACCCCACCTGCAACGGGAACCCGGGCCCCGACTTCTCGATGAGCGTCAACCCGACCTCGGGTTCCGTGCTCGCCGGCGCCTCGGTCTCGGCCACGGTCGGCACGACCACCACCTCGGGCGCGGCGCAGACCGTCGCGCTGAGCGCCACCGGTCAGCCCGCCGACGTCTCGGTAACGCTGACCCCGAGCTCGGTCCAGTCCGGTGCCTCCGCGACACTGACCGCGACCGCCGCCGCGAACGCCGCGAACGGCACCTACGTGATCACCGTGACCGGTACCGGCGCCTCCGCCACACACAGCGCCCAGTACACGCTGACCGTCGGCAACGCGCCCCCGGGCAACTCGATCCAAAACGGTGGCTTCGAACAGGGCACCGCCAACTGGACGCAAAGCGCCAACGACATCACCAACAGCAGCCCGGGTAACGCGCACGGCGGGACCTGGTACGCGTGGATGATGGGCTACGGCTCCACCGCCACCGAGACCGTGAGCCAGTCCAACATCACGATCCCGGCCGGTTCGCCGAGCCTGCGCGTGTGGATCAAGACCACCACCCAGGAGACCGGCAACACGGTCTACGACACTCTCAAGGTCAAGATCGGCTCGACCACGCTTGCCACCTATTCCAACGTCGGCGCCACCGGTGCCTACGTGCAACGCACGGTGAACCTGAGCGCCTACGCGGGCCAGACGGTCACCCTCACCTTCGCGGGTGCCGAGGACTCCTCGCTGACCACCACGTTCTTCGTGGACGACGTGAGCATTTCCTGATCACGCGCGACCGATGACGGCCTCGCTCCCGGCGCCCCACGCCGGGAGCGAGGCTCTTCGCCGTTCCGGCTCGGGAGGGCCTTTCGCCGGACCGAGCCGAGAAGGCCGTTTCGCCGGACCTCACCGGGAGTTGTTCCGTCGGGTTCCGGGGCGGGGTCGGGCTTTCGCTCGTCCCGCGCATCCGGGGTTTGGTCCGCCGTGGACGGGGCGACCATCTCGCCCACGGCGGCCCGCCCGTCGCCGTGCCTGCGCGCGGGTGGCCGGTCCGCCCCTCGGCCCGTCTGGAGAGTGATGGCCTCGAACCAGTCCGCCCCCTGGGTCGGCGCGGGGCAGGTGCTGCGCAACCCGCGGATCTGGGTGATGCCCTCGGTCATCGTCGGGCTGTTGGCCTTCCTGTTGTCCATGCTCTACATGGGCGGCATCATCAACCCGCGGGCGGACCTGCACCGCCTGCCGATCGGCTTGGTCGACGCGGACCGTGGCGCGCCGGCGGGCACGGCGGAGAACCTCGGCGCCCGGATCACCAAGGGCATCGCAGCCGCGCCCGATCCGGGCGACACGGTGTCCTGGCGGATCCTGGACGAGGCCTCGGTCCGGCAGCAGATGGCCTCGGGCAAGTTGTACGGCGCGATCGTGGTGCCGGCGGGCTTCACCGCGTCGGTGGCCGCGCTGGGCGCCCCCGCGCCGGCCGCGCCGACCCACCCCACGGTCACCGTGCTGACCAACCCCGGGGTGGGCAGCCTGGCCTCGTCGCTGGCCTCCGCCATCGCCCAACAGGCCGTGCACGCGGCCTCCTTGCAATTGGGCGCGGCGCTCACCGGCGCACCGCCGACCGGGCCGGGGCAGGTCACCACCGCGACCCGGCTGCTGCTCGCCGATCCGATCGCGGTCACCGTCGCGGTCGGCCACCCGATCGGCCCGCACAGCGGACTGGGCCTGACCGCCTTCTACTACACGCTGCTCCTGGTACTGGCCGGCTTCCTCGGTGGCAACATCATCGGCAACGGCGTCGACGTCGCCCTCGGCTACATGGCGAGCGAGATCGGCCCGCTGCGTACCGAACGGCCGCTGGTGCACATCACCCGCACCCATCAACTCGCGGTCAAGTGCGCGATGTCCGCCGTGTTGTCGATGCTGACCACCACCTTGATCATGCTTGCCACGATCGGCATCCTGGACATGGACGCGGCGCATCTCCCGCTGCTGTGGGTGTTCTCGGTCTGCGCGACCACCGCCGTCGGCCTGGGCGTCCAGGCGATCAACGCGGCCTTCGGCGAGATCGGTCAGTTGGTCAGCTTGTTCGTCTTCATCGTGCTGGCCCTGCCGTCCTCGGGCGCGACCATCCCGCTCCAGGCGCTGCCGCACTTCTACCGGGTGTTGTCCGTGTTCGAGCCGATGCGCCAACTCAGCGACGGTGTGCGCGCCATCCTGTACTTCGACGCGCGCGCCGACGCCGGTCTGACCCGGGCCTGGCTCGGCATCGCCTTCGGCATCGTGGCCGGTCTCGCCTTCGGCTTCGCGATGACCACCTACTACGACCGCCGACAACTGCACCGCATCGCGCCCGGCATCGAATAATTGGCCGGGCAGCGCTCAGGCCGCCCGGTTCGATACCCGGAGCATCGCCGAGATGTCGCAGTGGCGGCCCTCCACGCTCTGCGGGCCGGCACCTGGCGGTGTGCACCCGCCGGCTCGCCGACCGGTGCGAGCGGCGGCCGGCGGTCACCAGGGGCGCCGACGGCTGATGTTCTTCTCCAACAGTGCGGTCGCGGTCCGGACGCCGACCGCGTCCGGGCCGTCGGCCTCGGGCAATCGGCCGTCGGAGCGGATCAGTTCGGTCAGCGCGGCGTCGATGGCGGTGTGTGCGGCGAACAGGCAGGGGGTGCTGTAGATCGCCGCGTCCACGCCGAGTTCGGCCAGTTCGGAGAGGGTCAGGCGGGGCGACTTGCCGCCCGCGATCTGATTGAACAGCAGCGGCTTGTCGCCGACCGCAGCCCGAATCCGGCGGATCCACTCGACGCTGCGCACGCCGTCCACCAGGACCAGATCGGCGTCCGTCTTGGCGAGGGCCTTCGCCCGGCGCAGGATGTCGTCCGGTTCGGTGGCGTCGGTGCGGGCGACCACGACCAGGTCGCCGCGGCTGTCCAGCACCTGCGCCAGTTTGTCCAGGTATTCGCTCAACGGAAGCACCAGTTTGCCGTCGGCGTGGCCACAGCGCCGGGGCCGCATCTGATCCTCCAGGATCACCCCGGACGCCCCGGCCCGGCCCAGCCGTTGCACCACGTGGCAGGCCACCTCCGGGTCGCCGTACCCGTCGTCGATGTCGACCAGGAGGTGCTGCCGAGGGAAGGCGAGCCGCAGGCGCTCCACGAACGCCACCATGTCCGGCCAGGCGATGAAGCCGATGTCGGGCAGCCCGTAGTAGGAGGCGGCGAAGCCGAAACCGGAGACGAAGAAACCGTCGAAGTGCCGGGCCGCGAGGGACGCGGAATACATGTCGTGAATACCGACGAGGGGTGTGGTCTCCGCGCGGACGAGGGCGTCCCGCAAGGCACTTCCGTAGAGCACGAGTTCTCCATGTGTAGTCATCCGACTACAGATGCAGTATGGAGATCCTCGTCGATTCATGTCAATTTCCACCAACCACCCGGGTGACCTCCAGTGTCTCCACCATCCGGCGCAGCCTCGCCTCGACCCGGGCCGCTTCCCGGGTGCACACGGTGACCTCGACGGTGGCCGCACCGAACTCGGTGGAGACATAGCTGAGTCGGCGTACGCCGTGGTTGTTCAGCGTGCTGGCGACCCGGGCGAGCACGCCGCGGCCGTGTCGCATCCGGGCCACCAAGCGGGCGCTCTCGGCGCCGGGGTCGATCCCCTCGGTGCCGGGCACGGCGGCGGGGGTGGAATCGCCCGGCATCGAGGCAACGTCCGCGAATCGGGGGGCTTCGAGGACCTGGGTGCCGTCGTCAACCATGGATCGGGCTCCTGTCGAAGTGGGGTGGAGGGGCATCGAGTGGCTCGTGCGGATCGGAAGGAGGTCCGGAAAACAGAAAGACCCCTCGCGAAGCGCGAGAGGTCTGCGTGCGGACGGTGGGCCGCAGGGAAATGGTCGTCCTGGTCAGCCCGGTGTCGGCACGCTGCCGGTAATAATCATCCGACGTCGCATGACGTCGAACCTCGCACACCCGCCACGCGTCGTCCAACGCGTCTCATGATGCGGATGCCCATGTCCGCTCCATGGGCGGACGGCGCCCGACCGATCGGCTGATCGGTCAGGCGCCCTCTGTTGCTCGGAACGCGATTCGGAGCGGGGCTCGGGGCCGGACTCGCGGTCAGGCTCGAAGCGGGAGTGCGACGCTCAGAACTTGATCCACTCGCTGGACGTGGTCACCGAGTCCAGGATGTCGACGATCGGGTCGATGCCCAGGCCGGGGCCGGTGGGCACGTCGAGGTGGCCGTCGGCGAGTTCGAACGGCGCGGTGATGTCGGTGGCGTAGTAGCGGCGCGAGGCGGAGGTGTCGCCCGGAAGGATGAAGCCGGGCAGCGCGGCCAGGGCCACGTTCGCGGCCCGACCCAGGCCGGTCTCCAACATGCCGCCGCACCACACCGGCACGCCGTGCGCCACGCACAGATCGTGGATCGCCTTGGCCTCCAGGTAGCCGCCGACCCGACCGGGCTTGATGTTGATGATCGACGCGGAGCCCAGGGTGATCGCCGCCGCGGCGTCCTCGACCGACTCGATGGACTCGTCCAGGCAGATCGGGGTCTTCATCTGCTTGGCCAACTGAGCGTGCTGGACCAGGTCGTCGTCGGCCAGCGGCTGCTCGATCAGCAGCAGGTCGAACGCGTCCAGCTTGGCCAGTTGCCGCGCGTCGGCCAGCGTGTACGCGGCGTTCGCGTCCACCTGCAGCAGCAGGTCGTCGCCGAACCGCTCACGCACGGCGCGCACCGGCGCCACGTCCCAGTTCGGCTCGATCTTCAGCTTGATCCGCACATAGCCCTCGTCGACGAACTGACCGACCAGGTCCAGCAGTTCCGGAATCGAGTCCATGATGCCCACGGACACCCCGCACGGGACCCGATCCCGGGAGGCGCCCAGGAAGGACCCGAACGACTGTCCGGCGGTCCGCAGTTGGGCGTCCAACACGCCCGTCTCCAGCGCCGCCTTCGCCATCTTGTGGCCCTTGAACGGCTTGAGCGTGCGCTTGACCGTCAGCGCGTCCACCCGTTCGGGCAGCGCCGGAATCAGGAAACGCTTGAGCACGTCGACCGCGCCGTCCACGTACTCCGAGTTGTACAGCGGGTCGGACATCGCGACGCACTCGCCCCAACCCTCCGCCTCCGGCGTGACCACGCGAAGCAGCAGGATGTCGCGTGCGGTCTCGACGCCGAAGGAGGTGCGGAACGGCGCGCGCAACGGCATCGCGATTCGGCGCAGTTCGATTCCGGTGATCTTCATGGTGCCTGGGCTCCTGATCGATTGTCGGGCGGAGGTCACGCGCTGCCGGCGCGCGTGAGGATGTAGCGGGTCTTGTCCTGGAAGCCGATCACCCGGGCGCCGTCGGCGAGCAGTCCGCCGAACACCTCGCGCAGGGCGATCCGCCATTCCTTGGCGGCACCCGGGTCGGTGCGCCGCAGCGTCTCGATGTCCGCGGGGACCTCGACGAGCAGGTGTGCGGCGTCGGTGCAGCCCAGCAGCGGCCGCTCGTCTCGCACGGCCAGTGCGGTCACCGCGCCCTCCGGCACCGCGACCGGTATCGGCGTGGAGTTCACGGCCGCGATCACCTTGGGATCGGCCAGGTCCCAGACCACCATGGCCCGGTCGGTGTCGGTGCCGCCGTTGATCGCGTCGTCGACCGAGCCGTAGAAGTTGGGCAGGTAGCCGTCCGGGCGACCGGCCAGCTTGGTCACGTTGAAGTAGGCGTTGCGCCGGATCAGCGGATCGTAGGTCCAGGTGATCCGGGCGACGCCGCGGGCCAGCGCCCAGTTGCGCTGGTGCACCTTGAGCTCGAAGCCGGCTGCGTGGCCGGGGCGGGCGCCGGTGATGTGCGAGTGCAGCGTACGGGCGATCGGCGCACCGAAGAACCCGACGGTGGCACCGGTGAGTCGCCCGTCCACGTAGGCCCCGGCGACGTAGTTCCCGGCGTGCGACAGTGCGCGCATCTGTTCGACGGCCATCGGCGCGTTGCCCGGCCCCGTTCCCCAGATCTCGCAGAACAGGTGGAACGCGTCCTCGATCTCCTCGAGTTCGTGCAGCTCGCGAATGACCACGGCGTTCATCGGACCGCCTCGATCAGGCCGGCGAGCAGGAGCGTACGCGGCGCCAACTCGGCCACGATGACGTGTTCGTGGTCGGCGTGCGCACCGCCGCCGACCGCGCCGAGACCGTCCAGGGTCGGGCAGCCGATGCCGGCGGTGAAGTTGCCGTCGGAGGCACCGCCGACCGCCGCGGCACGCAGCGGCGGCAGGCCGCTGCCGCTCGCGACCCGGTCGGCGAGATCGAACAGCGCACTGGAGGAGGACTCCTCCAGCGGCGGGCGGTTGGGGCCGCCGAGCACCTCGACCCGGGCACCGCGCACGGTCGCGGTCAGGCCGCGGATCAAATCGTCCACCCGTTCCTGGGCCTTGATCGTGGGCACCCGTACGTCCACGGTCACCCGCGCCCGATCGGGAACGGTGTTGGACACCGCGCCGGCCTCGACCACCGTGGGGGTCACGGTGGTGCGCCATCCGTCCGACGCACCCTCGTCCGCCAGATCGGCCAGGGCGCCGAGTGCGAGCACCAGGTGCGCGGCCTCGATCGCCGCGTTGATCCCCTTCTCCGGCTCCAGACCCGCGTGTGCGGCCCGGCCGTGCACGACCAACTCGTATTGCGAGCCGCCCTTGCGCCCCGTCTTCAGCGCCCCGCCGTCGGCGGACGCCTCCAGGACGAAGGTCGCCGCGCAGCCGCGCGCGGAGTCCTCGATCAAGGCGCGCGAGGTGGTCGATCCGACCTCCTCGTCCCCGGTGATCAGCACACCGATGCCGTCCAGCGAGTCCAACGAGCCGAGCGCGTGGAACATTTGCACCAGACCGGCCTTCATGTCGAAGACGCCCGGCCCTCGCGCGATCCCGTCCACCACCGACCACGGGTGGGTGGCCAACGAGCCCATCGGCCACACCGTGTCGTGGTGCCCGACCAGCAGGACGCGCGGGGTACCGAACGTCCACTGGAGGTGCGTCACCCCGTCCAGCACGATCCGTTGCGGTTCGACTCCGAGATGGCGAGTTCCCTGGGCCGCGACCACCTCCGCGCTGCACGCGACCGCTGCCAGATCGGCGGAGAACGACTCGCACCGCACCAATTCCGCCAGGTCGGCCAGCATCGTGTCGGTGTCGAACGCGTTCGAACCGGCCGCGGAACCGGCCGTCGCGCCGGTCATCGGGCCAGGCCCAACTCGGCGCGGAACAGCCTCTGTACATTACCGCCAAGGATCGCCATGATCTCCTTCTCACCCAATCCACGCCGCACCAACACCTCGGTGAGCGCGGGAAGTTCGGCCGGACCGTTCAGCCCGGGCAGTTCGGCGGAGGTGTCCACACCGGTGTAGTCCGCGCCTTCGCAGCACGGCGGAGTGATGTCCGCGAGCACCTCCTGCAGGAAGTCGGGGCCGATCCCGACATGGTCGATGCCCACCAGGGAGATGATGTGCTCGATGTGGTCGACGAGCCCGTCAATGGTCTGCTTCGACCGGTCGGCGGACAGGAAGTCGGGCACGAAGTTGACGCACACGACGCCACCGGTCGCGGCCACGGCGCGGATCTGCTCGTCGGTCAGATTCCGGTGGTGATCGCACAGCGCCCGGGCACCCGAGTGGGTGGCGATCAGCGGGCGCGTGGCCCGCTCCAGCACGTGCGCCACGCCGACGGCCCCCAGGTGGGAGATGTCGAAGATGATGCCGAGCCGTTCCATCTCGCGCAGCGCCTCGACGCCGGCGTGAGTGAGCCGGCTGCCGGTGGCGTCCTCGCCGCTGCCGTCGCCCAGTGCGGACCGGCCCCAGTGCGCGATCGAGGCGACTCGTACACCGAGGCGGTACAGCGTGCGGAACAGTTCCAGGTCGGCGTCCACCCCCGGCGCGCTCTCCAGTGCCAGGACGAGCGCGATCTTGCCCTCGATGAGGGCCGTGTCGATGTCGTCACCGTTCAGGCACAGCCGTACCTCGTCCGGGTTGCCCTCGGCGATCGCGTGCGCGCACTCCACCATCCGCAGCGTCCGGCGCAGGGCGCCCTCCGGACGGAACTGGTCGTCCACGAACACCGGCAGCACCTGGATGTCCACCCCGCCCTCACGCAGTTGGGGCAGCCACTGCTCTCGGAAGAAACTCGCCCACCTGCCTGGTGGTCGTTCCACCACCGCCATCAGGAGATCGTTGTGTGTGTCCGCCACGACGGCACGGGTGTGCAGTTCGGCGCTCATGTCGCGTCCTTCCGGTTGGTGTGTAAGCGACGCTAGGCCGCGCCACGTACCGGGTTCTTCGTCCGAATGACCAATGCTGTCGACACTTTCCGTCAGCGGGCACCAATGCCACGACCCGCTCGCGGGACCTCCATACCGACGCGCCACCGGATCCGTACCCGGCAGGAGCGCGGGTGAGGCCATAGGTGGGCCGCGACGAAGAACCCGGCTCGGCTTTGTCGCGCCGGACGATCCCGGGCCATGGGCTGTGCACCTACCGTGCGCAGGTGTCCTGGTATCCCCCGGCCCGGTCCGGCGGGTCCGCGCCGCCGGCTCGGGGATCGTCCCCGGCCACGGCACCAGGTGACCCGGGCCTCCTTCCCGGCCCGCCCGTCCACCCCAGGGATGCGCCCGTGCCCGTCGACCGTCTGCTCCCCACCGACGAAGCCCACGACCTGATCGCCCGGACCCGGGCCTTCGCGGACCGCGAACTCGCGTCCCGGGTCACCGGGTGCGAGGCCGACGCGAGCTATCCCACCGGTTTGTTCACCGCCCTGGGCCGGGCGGGGCTGTCCGGCCTGCCCTACCCGGTTCGGTACGGGGGTGGCGGCCAGCCGTACGAGGTCTACCTTCAAGTGGTGGAGGAACTCGCCGCGCGCTGGGCGGCGGTGGCCGGCGCCGTGGACGTGCACACGCTGGCCTGCCTGCCGACCGCGGCGCACGGCACCGACGCGCAGCGCGAGCAGTGGCTGCCCGGCATGCTCGACGGCGCGCTGACCGGTGGCGGCAGCCGCTCCGAACCGCATGTCGGAGCCGATCCCTCGGCGGTCACCTGCCGGGCCGAGCGCACCCGCGCCGGACACCTGCTCCAGGGCACCCAACTCGCCGTCGCGCACGGGGGTCGGGCGCACTTCCACACCGTGTTCGCCCGTACTGGTCCGGCCCGGCCGGACGTTTCCTGCTTCCTGGCTCCGGGCGCCGACGAGTACCTCTACTTCGCTGCACCCGAGGAGGCGACCGCGCTGCGTGCCATCCCGACCACCGCCGCCTATTGGGACGGGGTGTACCTGGAGCCCGAGCGGCTGATCGGGGCACCGGGTCGCGGTCTGCGGATCGCGTTCGACCTGTTGGACGCGGGCCGGTTGGGCGGCGCGGCGTGCGCGACCGGACTGGCCCAGGCCGCGCTGGATGTCGCGGGCGCGTTCGTGACCGGGGCCGATCGGCACCTGCTGGCCGAGCCCGCGGGGGCGGTCGACTCCGCCCGGGCGATCTACCTGGATGCGGCCCGGCGTCGCGACGCGGGCATTTCGTACACCCGCCAGGCGTCGGTGGCCGAGCCGGCCGCGGTGGAGGCCGCGGTCAAGGCGACTGCCGCCGCGGTACGGATTCTGGGTGCGGTGGCCGACACCGACGAGTTCCCGGTGCGGCGGTATGCGCGCGAGGCTGCGGTGCTGCGCTTGCGGATCGCGCCGGCGGCGGGGGCCGGTTCGGGTGCGGGCGGCGCGGGTTCGGGTGCCGTCGGTGTGGGCGGTGCGGCGCCCGGGCCGGCCGGCCGGCGCTTCGAGGCCGGCCGTGGTGGGGCCTTGAGCGTGCGGGGGTCCGTGGTCTAGGGCTGCTTCGCGGTCGCGGTCGCCGTCGCCGGTTTCGGCGGGCCGTCGGGCTCGAAGACGATCGGTGCCTCGAAGGCCGCCTTGCGGGCGGCTCGGCGCAGCGCGGCCAGGACCGCCGGGCCCACGAGCACGATGGCGACGCAGTTGGTGATCGCGCGTCCGGTGTCCCAGCCGAAGGTGGAGGTGAGCACGGTGAAGACGAAGAACCGGTGCAGGTTGTCCAGGATGGCGTAATCTTCACGGACGGATTCCCTTCGTGACGGTGGACGCGGGCGCGGACGGCGGGAACGACGAGTCCCGGGCGTCCGGCCGAAGACAGGCGTCGGCCGCGGAATCCGGGCTTCAGCGTGCAGTCCACGACAGCTGGAGCCTTCGAGATCGAATGAACCCAGGCATTCCGACTCGCGGCGACCGGTCGGTCACCGCCTACGGTTGCGGGTCAGCGCCGGAATTCGACCGGCTTCCCCTGGGCTTCGAATATTCGGTTGTCGCACGGCGATCCGAACGGATCGACGTGCGCCGACGAATTGCGTCGGCGTCCGGAGCGTACGAGAGCGCACACCCTGCGGACAACCGTCGACCACCGGAGCCCACCGTGCCGTTCGTCACCCGGATGGCGGATCCGAGATCGGCGGCGCCGGACCCGGCGGGCACTCGCCGGGCTCACCCGCTTCCTGATTCGCACCCCGCCCGGTCGGTGTGAAGCGGACGTGGAAGCCGCGCGGCTTCACGGACTTCGGCCGGTCGCCCGTCCATCGCACGCGACGAACCCGGGCGTTGTCACCCGACTGGGGTCTTGCGCCGGGCAATCCCGGTTGGACAGCGTGGAATTGCGCACGCACGACGTGTGATCGCACGTCGGAACGAGCACACCCCGTACGGGCGCTTCGGACCCGACGGCGTGGGCGGACGAGACCAACGGGAGTGCTGTGAGCGACCGCAACGGCAACAGGCGGACGGACGACCGCATCGTCCGGGTACGGATCCATCCGGCCATCGGCGTCGCGCGCGTGGGCAACAGCACGCGCCCGGACGGCTGGTACTACGGACCGGAGACTCCCGATCCGGAGCCCTTCCCGCCGGGCTTCAGCAAGGACGCGGACGGCGCGATCAAGCGCCAGGCGGCCCGCTTCCGGCTGTACGGCCACGCCGCCGATGGGCGCGTGGTGCGCGAGGTGACCGTCGCCGACCCGGGCACCCGGATCACGTGGGGCGTGCACGTGGCCAATCGCAAGGCCGCGTGGTACCAGTTCCAGCTGCCCCTGGACATCCCCGACTCCCGGGACCCGGCGGCCAGGCCGTCCGCGCGCCGCAATCCGCACGTCACCGATCGCCGCTCGCTGGTGATCGACCCCGGCCGCAAGACGCTCGACGCCGCGGCCGGCGGCCGGGTGCCGTTCGCCGGCGGCCGATTCCTGGGTCGGGTCGACGTCCCCCTGGGCGAGATGCGCACCGACGAGCACGGTCGACTGGTGGTCCTCGGTGGACTCGGCGCCTCCGGCTCGCCCGATCATGCGCCACTGGCCTCGGTGACCAACAACGACGGTTGGTACGACGACATTTCCGATGGTCCGGTCACCGCCTCGGTCACCATCGACGGCGTCGGCGTACCGGTGGACCCGGCCTGGGTGGTGGTCGCGCCGCCCAACTTCGCGCCCGACGTGCGCACCGTGCGCACCCTTTACGATCTGCTCTTCGACGTGTTCGTCACCACCGGCCAACTGCCCTTCCCGGCCCGGGTCTCCTTCGGCGAACACATCGAGCCGATCCTGCGCCGGTTCTGCGAACTCCAGTGGGTCAACGCCGGATTCGCGGCCAAGTTCGGGTGGGCGGGCTCCGAGTACTTCCTCGCGCCCGAGGCACTGCGCCGGTTGTCCAGCCCGGCGGTCGAGCATCGCGAGATGCGTCGGCAGGTGTACACCGCGCTGCGTGACTACAACCGCGACGACAAGTCGCCGATGCCGTGGCCGTGGCTCTACGGTGACGGCATGGCCAGTGTGCCCAGGACGGTGCGCCAGTACATGACCCTGTCGCCGACCCAGGACAAGCTGCTGCTGGCGTGGTCGCGCGGGGACTTCGACGCGACTGCGTTCGCCGGATACCCGCACCGCGTGGAGGACGCGCCGCCGGCCGCGCAGCCGGGTCTGCTGGACCGGGCCGCGTTGGACTTCTGCGTGGCGGACGCGTTCCATCCCGGGATCGAGGTGACCTGGCCGATCCGGCACGCGTCCATGTTCACCGAGCCGTTCCGGATCCGGGTGCGGGCCGAGGGCGATCCCGATCCGGACTACGGCGACACGCTGACCCCGGATGCGGCGCTGGCCGCGAACGGTCCACTGCACGCGCAGGGTCCGGGCGACCTCAGTCGGTGGATGGCGGTGCCCTGGCAAACCGACACCGCAGGCTGCCGAGCGGGCTACGAGTCACAGGCCGGCCTCGGGCCGCGCTACGACCCGTACGTGCCGACGTTCTGGCCCGCGCGGGTACCCAACCACGTGCTCAAGCAGAGCGACTACGAGGCCGTCAACCGGCCGGACGGCACCGGATCGACCGATCGCGAGGCCGCGTTCGCGCACCGCGCGGTGTGGTTGCGCGGACTGACCGGAACCACGCCCGAGGCGCAGCGCCGGCAGATGGTCGACGGCTGGCACAAGCTCGGCATCGTCGAGGTGCGGCCCTACACGGTCGGAGACGGCCGGTTCCCGACGCGCATGCAGGTCGAGTCGCCGCCGGAACCGCCGTTCGATCAGGCCTCGGACGCCAACAACCTGGTCAACGTCCACGTACCGGAGCCGGCCGCGGCCGAGGCGGTCATCCGCGGCGTCGCCGACGCCACCGGACAACTTGCGGCGGACGTGACGGTGGGCTACGTCGACAACATCGACCCGTACCTGGACTCGCCCTGACCGGGGCGGGGATCGCACGGCGGTCGGATACGCGGTGACCGGCGGCGGAGCCCCGTCGCGCGTGGGCTACGCAGGGCCGCGGGTAGGTCGCGTCGTGCGTCGGAAGGCCGAGACGGGCGGCCGGGTCACGGATGGCACGCGTGTCCCCAGGCGGCGTTGCGGCGCGCGTTGGCGCGCGCGTGACCGCCGACGGCGTTGCGCCGGGCGGGGAGTGCGTGTGAGGGACGTTGGTGTCCGCTCGTGTCGGGACGTCCCGTGACCGGGGTCGGGGCGCCGATTGCCCGCCGGCAGCGCTATGACGTCGTGGTCGCCGGCGGCGGGCCGGCCGGCGCCTCGGCCGCGATCACGCTGGCACGCGCGGGGCGTTCGGTCCTGCTCGCCGATGCGGGTACCGGCCCGCCGGCGGTCGGCGAGGCGCTGCCGGGTGCGGCCCGGGTGCTGTTGGCGGACCTCGGTGTCGCCGAGCACGTCCCAGGGCCTGGCCATCTGCCCTGCTACGCCACGCTGTCCGCGTGGGGGTCGCCGCAGCCGAGCACGGTCTCCGCGATCAACGACCCGAACGGGCCCGGCCGGCACCTGGATCGCCCCCTGTTCGACCGCAGATTGCGCGATGGTGCCCGGGCGGCCGGTGCCGAGGTGGCCGAGCACACCCCGGTCGGCGCGCCGGTGCGGCGGCCGGACGGCAGCTGGTCCGTGCCGCTGGGACGGCCCGTCCGGCGCGAAGTCGTGGGCTGCGACTGGGTCGTCGACGCGACCGGACGCCGTGCGACGGTGGCGATCGGGAGCGGCGGCGCCCGCCGCCACACGCACGACGCACTGGTCGCGGTGCACCTGACCCTGACCGATCCGGCCGAGCCCGACACCGACGCGAGTACGCTGGTCGAATCCGGCGCGGACGGTTGGTGGTACACCGCGCTGCTGCCCGGCGACCGGCGTCTGGTGGTCTACTTCACCGACGCCGATCTGCCCGCCGCGCGAGCGGGTGACCCGGCCCGCTACCGGGCTCTGCTCGCCGAGACGAGTCAGGTCGGCCCACGGCTGGCCCGGTGGCCGCTGCCGACGGAGGCGGTGCCGCGCCGAGCGCCCGCGCATGGCGCGCATCTGGACCGCGTCTGCGGTGACGGCTGGATCGCGGTGGGCGACGCAGCCGCCGCGTTCGACCCGCTGTCCGCGCAGGGCATCCTCAGCGCGCTGTACACCGGCCTGACCGCCGGCCACACCGTCGAGGCGTGTCTGGCGGGTCGCCGGGATGCGCCCGACGCGTACCGGGCCCGGCTCACGGACCTGCTTCGGGCCTACTGCCGCAACCACCGCGACGCGTACGCGGCCGAGCGCCGCTGGGCCGACCGCCCATTCTGGCAGCGGCGGCATCTTGCCTCGCAGGCAGGCGAGTTCGTGGTCGAACCGGATGTGTCCCGGTCCGAGGTCGGGTGATCGAGGACGCCGACCGATGGATGCGCGACGCACTACACCGCGGCCGGGCGGCGATCGACCGCCGGTCGGGTCGCGAGTCGGCGCCGTGGGTGTCCGGCGAGGGCAGCGGTGCTCGGGTCGGCGGCCTGGATCTGCGCCATCGCCGCGCGCGAAAAGCGCGGTGAACGCGAAGTCGAAGGACAACGACTGGGCCAGACCGTAGACCGAGCCGGGCACCACCTCGAACCGCTCGCAGCGCGTCGGCGCCGTGTTCGGGAAATCGGGTGCGCAGGTCGCGCTCGGTCAGCGCGTTCAGCACCAACGTCCGGCCCGCGTTGGTGCCGATCGGGAACGCGTGCAGGAAGTGTCGCGAGTGCGCCAACTGTCGCCGTCGGGGGGCCGGTTCGAATGGGGCGGCGCCGCTCGGGCCGATCCGGGGCGGGTCGATGCGCGTCGGGCGTACGGCCGCCCTCGGCCCGGTCCGCGGCGGACGGAGTCGGCGGCGGGCGAACTCCACGCGTCGGTCGGTGCCGGCCGGATATCGGCGCCGTGCAGGACGGCGGTGGCGGCGCAGTGGGCGAGCATCGTGTGCAGGGCGGCGGGCGGCAGCCGCTTCGGGAGTGGCACGGCGACCGCGCCGGCCCGATGCACCGCGCAGTAGGCGACCGCGTAGTCGGCCCATTCGCGGCCGGCGAAGATCAACGCGATCCGATCTCCCTCGCGCACGCCGCGCGCACGTAACTCCCGGGCCAGGGTGTCAATGGACTAGACCAATGACAAGAGCCGGGCGGTATCCCGGTGCGGATCCGGGCCGGAAATCGCACGCCGGACCGCTCCGCACGCCCCACGCACCCGCACCGGTTGGTCTGCCGACGTCGGATGAACCAGCCAAATCCCGCTCCGGAAAAGGGAATTCATCGGTCCGAAACAGGGTCTGTCGCAGCCGGGCTTCCGGCGCTAACGTGAGCCTGCCGCACTTCCCTAACCCAGGGTCGATGACTGGTGAACCCGGCGTACCCGCCGGGAACGTCGGGCATCGGCGGAAAGGTATCGTTATGCACACCGCATCGAATGCCGCTCGGAACACCGTCGTCAACGCCTGGCGCTCCGGCGCCGAATCGGCCGACGGCGTGGAGAACCCCGCCGGTTCGCTCTACATCGGCGGAACCGCAACCGAACAGGGCCTCACCGAGATCGACGTCGCCGCGATCAGCTGCGGCACCGCGTGCTCCTGGTCGCGCACTCGCGCCTGCTGTTGATCCGTACCTCAACGACCCGCCGTTCGGAACCGTCGCACCGCGACGGGCTCCGGGCGGCGGGTCCGTCATCGATGGGTGGCGATCCGCGCATGGCAATCCCGGTCCGGCCCCGCCCGGTGGTGACGTACGACGACGCAGGCGAATTCGACGCCGCGTTGGAGCCCTTGATCGAGCCCGCCCTGGACCGCTTCCGACGCCGGCTGCACGCGGTGCCGGATCCCCTGTCGGCGGCCGAACGGGACACCCTGCAACAGGCCGCCCACCGCTCCCTGCTGGGCGCGGTCCGCCCCAAGGCCAACCGGCTGCTCCTGCTCGAACTGCACGCCGCACGGATCTCCGGCCGACTCACCCGGGACACCAGTGAGCAGCGCTGGGACGAATTCCTCGAACTCGCCGCCGAGACGCGCTTTTGGAGCGAACTCGACGCGGACTACCCGGCGTTCGCGCCGCGCCTGGACCGGGTGATCCGCAATCGCTGCGCGGCGCTGCTCGCCCTGGCCCGCCGCCTGGCCGCCGACCGCCCGCGCCTGACCGAGCTGCTCGGCACCCCGCCCGGCGAGCTGATCGAGATCGGCTTGGACGCCGGTGACTCGCATCGCGGCGGCCGAACCGTCGCCCTGGTGCGCTTCGAAGCCGGCCGCGCGGTGTACAAGCCCCGTCCGCTGGCCGTGGACACCGCGCTCGCCACAACCCTGGACGCACTCCTGGCCGGCACCGCGCACGCGGACCGGATCAGGGTCCCGCGCGTCCTGCTCGGCGACGACTACGGCTGGGCCGAGCACATCGAGCACCGCCACTGCGCCGACATGCGTGAACAGGCCCGCTTCTACCAGGGCCTGGGCGAGTGGATGTGCGTGATGCAACTGCTCGGCGCCACCGACCTGCACTCGGACAACGTGATCGCCCAGGGCCCCGTCCCGTGGGTGGTCGACTGCGAAACCTTGTTCAGCCCCGAACCGAACGTGGGCGAAAGCGGACTCGGCGACGCCTTCGACACCGCCGCCGCCTCGGTCCGCCGAACCGTGCTGCGCACCGGGCTACTGCCCATGCGGCTGGCGCAACTCGTACTCCAGGGCGTGGACATGTCCGCCGTGGGCGCGCTGCCCGAGCAACAACCGCGCATCCCGGTACCGGTGATCGCCGGCGCCGGCACCGACCTGGCCCGCCTGGCGATGGAGCCCGCCGAGGTGGCCGGTTCAGCCAACCTGCCCGCTCCCGACGCGGATCCGATGGCCCATCAGGACGACATCGTGCGCGGCTACCGCGACCTGCGCGGCCGACTCGACGGCCTGGACCGGGCCGGCCGCCTGTGCCCGATCCTGGACGCCTTCCTCGGCTGCGACCTGCGCGTGGTGCTGCGCCCCACCCAGGTCTACGTCGAGATCGCCCGGATGCTCTGGCACCCCGCGTCCCTGCACGACGAGCCGGCCGCGGTCGAGCGTGCCCGGGATGTGCTGACCCGGCAGGCGAAGGCCCTGCACGGCGCGCCCTCCACACCCGAGGTGGTCGGTGCCGAGGTCGCCGATCTCCTCGACGGCGACATCCCCTTCTTCGGCGTGCGGCCCGAGGACGGCCGGATGGACGGCCCGCGCGGCACCACTTGGGGCGAGCCGGTCCGGTTGATCGACGCGAGCGTCGAGCGTTGGCGGGCGGGCGACCCGGAGTTCGAGGAGGTGATGATCCGCTCCTCGCTGCTGGGCGTCTATCGCGATCGCAGCGCGATGCCCGAGGCGAATCGACGCCGGGACCTGCCGGTCCGGACCGGCCGGCTGGACGAACGTCGCCGCGACCTGGCCGCTCGCATGGCTCGGGACCTGTGCTCACGAGCCGTGGTGGGCACGGACGGCACGGCCACCTGGATAGGACCGGTATACACCGAAGGCGGGTTCAGCGTACGGCCGTTCGCCGCCGACTTCTACAGCGGGCAGGCCGGTGTCGCACTGGCGCTGGACGCCTATCTGGCCCAGTCGCGCACCGGTCGGGTCCCGACGGTGCCCGAGCTGGACGCCATCACCGACGGCGCGATCCGGGCGCTGGCCGCGATGGAGGACGCGGTACCCGTCACCCGGCTCGGCGCCTTCGACGGGATCGGCGCGGCGGTGCGCACCTGGCTGGCGCTGGGCGCGACCTCGGGCCGGCAGTCGTACCTGGACCGGGCCATCCGGCACGCGGAGCGCGCGTCGGATCTGTTGGCCCAGGACTCGATCCTCGACGTCGCGGGCGGCGCGGCCGGGCTCGTGGTCCCACTGCTGGCACTGGCCGAGCGGACCGGCGACGACCGTTGGCGCGGCGTCGCGGAGTCCGCCGGGGCGCTCCTGGTCGAGCGCGCGGTCGTCGAGGACACCGAGCACGGACGGGCGGCCCGTTGGCCGACCGCACTCTTCCCGCACGGTATCGGCGGATTCGCCCACGGCGCGGCGGGCTTCGACTGGGCACTGACCCGCCTGGGTCTGGTCACCGACCACCCCGAGCAGCTCGAACTCGCCCGGCTGGCCCGCGCGTTCCAGGAGAACCTGTATCGACCCGAGGTCGGTGCCTGGCTCGACGGCCGGGAGGCGGACCAGGTCCTGTACCTGGACTCCTGGTGCCACGGCAGCACCGGCATCGGCCTGGCCGCCTGGGACCTGTACGTACGCACCGGCGACCACGCCCATCTGGACCGCGCACTCCGCGCCGCGGCGGCGACCCGGCGCACCGGCTTCGGCTGGGACTACACCCTGTGCCACGGCGACCTGGGCTCCTGGGAACTCCTGGACACCCTCCTCCACGGCGCCCCCGAACGCCTCCGCACCCACGTCCCCGACGCCCCCACCCCCGACGACCTGGATGCCCTCCTCCTCACCGCCCTGGAAACCTACGGCCCCCTCACCAAGTCCACCACCGACACCACAACCGGCCTCCTCCCAGGCACCGCCGGCGCCCTCCACCAACTCCTCCGCCTGAACCGCACCCCCACACACCGCCCCCCATCACTCCTACTGCTCGACGAGCTGTAGGCGGGGCACTTCCGGGCCAATCAGCCCGGTCGGCGCATGAGGCCACCCAGCCCCGCCGGCGCATGAGGCCACCCAGCCCGGCCGGCGCATGAGGCCACCCAGCCCGGCCGGCGCATGAGGCCACCCAGCCGGGCAAGCGCATGAGGCCGCCCAGCCCGACGTGCGCACGAGGCCCGCGACGCCAAAGGCGAACCCCACCAAACCCAACTCAACCGTACGCCGCCGCCTGCAACCGATACAGCTCCGCGTACAGGCCCCCCTCCCGCATCAACTGCTCGTGCGTACCCTGCTGCGCCACCGCACCACCCCGAAGCACCACGATCCGATCGCATTCCCGCACCGAAGCCAGCCGATGACTGATCAGCACCACCGTCCGCCCCGCCGCCAACCGCCGGATGTTCGCGTACACCGCGTGCTCCGCCCGCGCGTCCAATGCCGCCGTCGGCTCGTCCGCGATCAACAGCCGCGCATCGCGATAGAATCCGCGCGCGATGCCGATCCGCTGCCACTGCCCGCCGGACAGATCCACCCCGGCCCGGAACTTCTTCGACAACAACGTCTCGTACCCGCGCGGCAGTCGCGAGATCAGCCCGTCCGCGCCGGCGTCCCGCGCCGCCCTCTCCATGGCCGCGCCGTCCGGGTCCACCCGATCGGCGCGCCCCAGCACGATGTTGCCGCGCGCCGTCAGCGGCCAGCGGGTCGGCTGCTGCATGACCAGCGCCACCTGCTCGCGGATCCCGACCGGATCGACCTCGGCCAGATCGACGTCGTCCCAATGCACCGTGCCCTTGTCCGGGTGGTAGAGCGCGGCCAACAGGAGTGCGAGCGTGGTCTTTCCCGACCCGTTCTCGCCGACCAGGGCCACCGTCTCCCCGCGACGGATCACCAGGTCCACCCCGCGCAGGGCCGACTGCGCGCTGCCGGGATAGGCGAAGTACACGTCCCGCAGCCGGATCTCGGCGAAGCCGACCGGCACCGCCCGGGTCGCCGACGGCCGCGAACGCGCGCTCGCCTCGTCCAGGAACGCGTGATAGTCGGTGATGTACAAGGATTTCTCATAGAGCCGGTCGACGGCCACCATCAACGTGGCCAGCGAACCGCTCGCGGTGCGCACCGCCAACACCGCCGTGCCCGCCACCGCGAGCGGCACGATCTCGGCGCGCACCAGCAGGCCAAGCGCGACGTAGGTGGCGCCCAGTGCCAGGCCGGACAGGGTCCGTCCGATCACGCCCACCCGGACCTGCGCATAGCCGACCCGGACCTCGGCCCGCTCCACCGACCCGGCCAGCCGCCGGAATTCGGCGAGCAACGGCCGCTCGGCGGTACAGGCGCGCACCTCCGCCGCCGCCTCCCGGGCGCTGAGCAGATCGGCGAACAGCCACAGCCGCCGATACAGCGTCATCCGCTGCACCATGCCCTCGAAGCCGATCCGGGCCGAACGCAGCGCCGCCCACCCCTGCGGTGCGATCGACAGGGCCAGCAGCGGCAGCAGTACCGGATGCAACCCGGTCACCACGCCGATCCCGACGAGCAGGCCGACCAGCGCCCCGAGCAGCTCGACCGCGTGCCCGAGGGCCAGTTGCGCGTGGTCGATGCCGCGATCCCGGGCCCGGGCCAGCGCGTCGTGCCAGTCCGCGTCGTCGAACGCGCCCAGGTCCGCGCCGACCGCCGCGGCGTGCAGCCGGTTCTCGGCCACCCGGCGGATTCCCGGCGACAACCGCGCCTGGGTCGCCGCCACGACAGTCTCCAACCCCGCCCGCAGTGTCGTGGCCAGCACCACCGCGACCACCGCGGGCAGCGCCGCGCCGACCCGATCCGGCGCCGGCCCCGAGGCGAACAGCGCCCCCAACGCCCGTGCGGTGGCCAGCAATGCCAGGGCGGTGGCCACCCCCGCGGCCGACTGCGCGAGCACCAGCAGCCACGTCGCACGCCGACTCGCCGCCCGGGACAGCCGCCACACCTGGGCGAGCGCGACCGGCAACCGGGTGACCATCCGTCCCAGGCCCGCGTTCGCCGCGTCCCCGTCGAACGGAGTGTCGTACCCTTGCCCCAGCTCGTCGAACTGGCCCATTTCCGCAGGCACTTGCCCGGTCATCCTCGAACCCCTCCCGGCCGACAAGTACGGTATGCCCGGCACCGGGGTGCGCTACGGGTGTCGATGGGTTCGAAAGCCCGGCGAAACAGATCCGGATGCCGTGGCCGCCGGACACGTTCACCTGTGCTCGGCCGTTCACCGGCTTGGCCCGAACTCGACGCCGCGCCGGGAAGCGTCCGCCCCGCCGTCGGCGCCCGACCCTAGTCCGGGATCAACCCTCTGCGCCGAGCCAGCGCCACCGCCTCGGTGCGGCGAGACGCACCGACCTTGGCCATGATGTTGGAGACGTGCACACTCGCGGTCTTGGCGCTGATGAACAGCTCCTCGCCGACCTGTCGGTTGGTTCGCCCTTTGGCCAGCAGCTGCAACACCTCCTGCTCGCGCGCGGTCAACATCGCCTCGCCGGCCGGCGCCGAGCCCGGATCGCCCAGTCGCGCGCGCCGAACCGCCGCGTCCACGGCGTCCCGCAGCGGCACCGACCCCAGCCGATCCGCCGTCTCCCGCACGCGCCGCGCCAGGTCGGCCGCCTCGTCCCGACGGCCCACCGCCACCAATGCCTGGGCCAGCCGCAGTTCGCTCCGCGCGCCCTCGAAGACGTTGCCGTAGCCGTACGCCTCGACCGTCTTCTCCCACAGCGCGACGTCCGATTCGCCGGACACCCGCGACCACTCGGCCTCGGCGCGCAGCAACCAGGCACGACCCTCCGACCCGGTGCTCGGATAGCGACGACCGGGCCAGCCGGCCGTGGTACGGGCCAGTTCGATGAACTCCCGTGCCGTCGCGACCGCTTGCCCCACGTCCTCGGTGTCGCCCGCCGCCCGCAGCTCGGCCGCCGTGTCGCCGATCGCGGACAGCGCCAGGGCGGACAGCCGGATGCCCACGTCCGGGTACGGGTTGCGCTCCTCGGCCAATTCACCCAGCACACGTCGCGCCCAGTCGGCCGCCGCGTCGGAATCACCGCGCCAGGCCGCCTCGTCGGTCAGCACCAGACCGCCCACGAGCGTACCCAGCCAGTTGAACGGGCGCGCCTCGAACAGGGCCCGCGCCCGCTCCGCGACACCGGGCTCGCCGCGACCCAGCGGCACGTGCAGTGCCGCCCCCGCGACGTGCCCGAACGCCGACGACGTCACCGTCGAGGGCACCGCCGCCAGGGCGTCGTCCCAGTGACCCAGTGTGTACAGGAGTTGGGCGCGCAGATAGCGCATTTCGAGCGGGAACGGCGACGAGGACCTGGTGGTACGCCGGGCCAGTTCCAGGCCGTCGTCCAACCAGCGCAGGCTCTCCTGGAGGAGGCCGGACTCGAAGGAGCCCATCGCCAGGCTGAACAGCGCCCGCAACTCGATCGTCGTGTTGCCCGACCGACGGGCCAACTCGCGGGCCTGTTGCAGCCGTTCGCGACCTTCGGGGGACTGCCGACTGGCCCACTCCAGGCCGGTCAGCGAGATGATCGCGTCGGCGAGGGCGTCGTCGGTTCCGAGTTCCTCGGCGACCGCCAGCACCTGGCGACCGACCCGCCGGGCGGTTTCGTCGTCTCTGGAGTAGTACGCGGCCTGCACATACGTGGCCGCCGCCCACAACCACGTGCGTGACGGTGGCTCGGCCGGGATCATCGCGAGCGCCTGGCTGCTGAACTCGAACGCGGCCTGCAGCTCGTCCACGCTCATCAAACTGGAGGCGAGCGTATAGCGGACCGTCACCGCGAGGTCGACGTCCGCGTGCGCGCCGAGCCGGTCCAGCGCGGTACGCGCGAACACGACGGCGCGGTGCGCCTCTCCGGCCCGGACTGCGGCCGCGGACGCGCGCAACATCAGTGACACGTCGTCGGTGTCGACCAACTCCCGCGCGTTCGGCACCGCGTCCCACACCTCCAGGGCCGCCTCCAGCCGGCGCATCTCCTCGGCGGGTGCACCGACGCGCGCGGCGTGATCGGCCGCCTCGACCGACGCGGTGAGCGCACCGGGCAGGTCGTGACCCGCCCGGTGATGGTGGGCGCGCTCGGCGGCACTGCCTGCCCGCCGCCGCGCGTCCCCGAGCAGACGGGCGAACACCCCGTGAATCCTCACTCGTTCGCCAGGCAACAGGTCCGCGTACGCCGCCTCGCGAATCAGCGCGTGCCGGAACGCGTAGGCGTCCCCCTCGGCGGCCACCAGCAGGTGCCGTCCGACCGCCTCGCGCAGTGCGGTGTCCAACTCCTCGTCGGGCAGGTCGACAGCGTCCCGGAGCAGCCCGTGCTCGACTCGGCGGCCGCCCACGGCGGCGGTGCGGATCACCCGCTGGGCGGTGCCGGACATCTGCTCGATCCGAGTGAGCAGCACCTCGGCCAGGCCGCTGGGCACGCCGCCGGCCGTGGCATCGGTCGCGGCGCGCAACTCTTGCGCGTAGAACGCGTTGCCCTCGGCCCGCTCGACGATGGCCCGCACGGTGTCCTCGGGCAGCGGATCGGCGGCCAGGCCACGGACCAGGCTGGCGACGTCGTCGTCGTCCATCGGCCGCAGATCCAACCGCCCGACGGAGGGCAGCCGAACCAGCTCGGCCAGCAGCGGGCGCAGCGGGTGTCGCCGATGCAGGTCGTCGGAGCGGTAGGAGACGAACACGGTGAGCCGCTGGTACGCGGCGCCGCCCGGACGCTGTGGCAGCAGCCGGCTGAGCAGGAAGCGCAGCAGGTCGCGGGTCGACTGGTCGGCCCAGTGCGAGTCCTCGACCACGAGCAGTACGGGAGCCTGCTCGGCGAGGTCCCCGAGCAGCGCGGCGACGTCCTCCAGCAACCGCAGCCGCACCCCGGCGTCCGGCAGCGCACCGGCGTACTCCGCCGCACCCCCACCGGCCCGCAGCAGCCGCTCGACAGCCGGATGCGCGGCCAACACGTCGGCATACCGCACATCGGCGTCCAGCCCGCGCAACACCTCGACGAACGGCAGATAGGGCAGCCCGACATCGCCGAGGTCCACACAGTGCCCGGTCAACACGGTCATCCCGGCCCCGGCCGCCCGAGCAGCCGCCTCCGCGAGCAACCGCGTCTTGCCCACCCCGGCGTCCCCCGCGAGCAACACGGCACACGGATCCCCCGCCCGCCCCCGCGCCAACGCCTCCTCGAGCCGGGCGACCTCCTCGCCCCGCCCCACCAGCGCCGCATCCCAACCCATGTCAGTCACCGCGCAATCCTCACATGCGCCAACGACACAGGACATCCCACCTCGGCTGCGTGTTCCCCCCCAAATCCCCGAAGCGGCCCCACTGCGCCTCGATCCACCCGTCGGCCGGCTCAATCGGGAACGCCACGGTGACCGGCGAGGCCGAGTCGTCCTCGACGTCGGCCCTGCTCACGGCGGAAATTCGTTCCACCAAGGGGCATCGAGTGTTTCCGGATCCACGCCGAGATCGCAGGGACTATCAAGGACTCGGTGTACACCCTGAGCAAAGGGAGTATCCGATGACCGACGTGGCGATTACGACGACCGGGTCGAGTCCGGTGGAG
>NZ_JBEXCV010000139.1:0-23528 GCF_040605455.1 Embleya sp. NPDC005575
GGCGGGCGGCGGGCGGCGGGCGGCGAATGATCATTCGGTGCACGCCGGCCGATATCCTCTGATGCGCTTCCGCCGGGAAGCGCGGCACGCACACAGGGAGCATCCGCATGACGCAGCCGACCAGCGACGAGGGTCTGTCCGGCCAGTCGCTCGACGAGGGCGGGGCACGCACCGCGCGCTGGGCGTTCATCCGGACCGAGAGCGGCAGCGCGACCGTGCTGCTCGCCGCCACCCTGATCGCCCTGGCCTGGGCGAACATCGGTGCCGACTCCTACGAATCACTCTGGCACACCCACCTGTCGGTGCGGCTCGGCGACTCCGGCGTGTCCCTGGATCTGCGCGAGTGGGTCAACAGCGGTCTGATGACGCTGTTCTTCTTCGTGGTCGGTCTGGAGGCCCGGCGCGAGTTCGACATGGGCGAACTGCGCGAACGGCGCCGGTTGACCCTGCCGTTGCTGGCCGGCCTCAGCGGCATGGCCGTGCCGGTGCTGATCTACCTGGTGATCAACGCGGGCGAATCCTCGGTGCACGGCTGGGGTGCCGCGATGTCCACCGACACGGCCTTCGCGCTGGGCATGCTCGCGCTGCTCGGCAGCCGCTTCCCCAGACGGCTGCACACCTTCATCCTGACCGTCGCCGTGGTGGACGACTTCGTCGCCCTGGTGGTGATCGCGGTCGCCTACAGCGATCACATCGACGTGCCGGCGCTCCTGGTGGCGCTGGCGATGCTGGCGGTGATCGTGCTGGTGCGCACCGCGAAGGTGCGGCGCGGCAGCGCGTACGGCGTGCTCGGCGTGATCACCTGGGTGGCGGTGCTCAAGTCGGGTGTGGACCCGGTGGTGGTCGGCCTGGTGATGGGCCTGCTCACCTTCGCCTACCCGGCGTCGCGGGCCGAACTGGAGCGGGCCACCGGACTGTTCCGCTCGTTCCGCGAGCAGCCCACACCGGAGCTGGAACGCACCGCCCGACTCGGCATGGCGGCGGCCCTGTCGCCGAACGAGCGCCTCCAGCGGATGTACCACCCGTGGACCAGCTACGTGATCGTGCCGCTGTTCGCGCTGGCCAACGCCGGCATCACGCTCGACGCCGGGCTGATCTCCCGGGCCTTCACCTCGCCGGTGACGCTGGGCATCCTGCTCGGCTACGTGGTGGGCAAGCCGGTGGGCATCATCGGCACCGCCGCGCTGACCACCCGGCTCAGTCGCGGTCGACTGCGCCCGCCGGTCGGCTGGGGTGCCGTGGTCGGCGGCGGCGCGATCGCCGGAGTGGGTTTCACCGTATCGCTGCTGATCGCGACGCTGGCCTTCGAGGGCGAGCGGCTCGACGAGGCCAAGGTGGGCGTACTCAGTGCCGTGGTCTGCTCGTTCGTGGTGACCTGGCTGGTCTCGTTGGTGATCGCCGCCATGCCGCGCCCGGCCCGCTCGCGGGCGCTGCTGGGCACCGCCCAGAGTCTGATCGACCTGGCGGCGCCGGTGGATCCCGAGCGCGATCACATCCGCGGTCCGATCGACGCCCCGGTGACGCTCGTGGAGTACGGCGACTTCGAATGCCCCTACTGCGGTCTGGCCGAGCCGGTCGTCCGCGAACTGCTCACCGACTTCGGCGACGTGCGCTACGTCTGGCGCCACCTGCCGCTGCCGGACGTGCACCCCCGGGCCCGGCTGGCCGCGATCGCCGCGGAAGCCGCCGCCGAGCAGGGCGCGTTCTGGGAGATGCTCGACCATCTCCTGGAGAACCAGGACGCGCTCAAGTTTGGCGATCTGGTCGCCCACGCGCAGACGCTGGGGCTGGACGTGGAGGAGTTCCGGATCGCGCTGCGCACCCATCGCGGCGCCGACCGGGTGGCCGAGGACGAGGAGTCGGCCGACTTGAGCGGGGTCTCCGGCACCCCGACGTTCTTCGTCAACGGCCGCCGACACCACGGCCCGTACGACATCGGCGGGCTCACCGCCGCGGTACACGCGGCCAAGGAACGCGCGCTGATGGACCGCTGAGCGGGCCGGCCGTACATCGACTTCGGCCGGTTCATCGCGCCGAAGGCCGGCGCCATGCGCTGTCGTGACCGGCCCGACCTCGTGATCGATAGCCCGGATCCGGGCACTCCCCCGGGTGTTGCTTCGTTGGCACGGCAAGTTCCTTTGGCGCCTTGACGATTACGCTTCGGGGTTTCTAGGGTGCGGTGAGTAGTCATTCTTCGGAAAGGTTGGTCCACGATGCCCGGTCAGTCCGTCTTATCCGATCGACGGTTCGTGTCATGACGGTGGGGCCCGACACACTCACGGCCCTGCTGAAGGGCAAGGACGTGCTTCCGGCGGGCTGGGAATCGGTGTTCGGCATGGTGGCCCGCGAGGACTTCGTCCCCGCCCGGATCTGGCCGGACGACAGCGACGCGCCATTGGACCGCGATCGCGATCCGGAGGCATGGCGCCGGGCGGTCTACTCGGATCGGGCGCTGGTGACCCAGTGGGACGACGGCCGGCACACCGGCGCCACCGCCGGGCGGCTGGCCACCTCGTCGGCGTCCACGCCGTCCACGCTCGCGGAGATGCTCTACGACCTGGACGCGGCGCCGGGCATGCGGGTGTTGGAGGTCGGCACCGGCACCGGCTACAGCGCCGGCCTGTTGGCGGCGCGCGGTTGCCGGGTGACCTCGATCGAGGTCGACCCGCAACTGGCCCACCGGGCCCGGGAGAACCTGGCCGCCGCCGGATTCGGCGACCTCGTCGAGGTGATCACCGGCGACGGCACGCTCGGCCACCCGGCGGGCGGCCCGTACGAGCGGATCCAAGTCACCGCAGGTGTGCGGCGCGTGCCGCCGGCGTGGGTCGAACAGGCCGCGCCCGGCGCGGTGATCGTGCTCCCGTGGGGCACCGACTACGGCAGCGGCGACTGCGCGCTGCGCCTGGTCGTCGACGCTGATCGGCGCGCCGCCCGCGGGCCGTTCACGCTGGCCACCGCGTTCATGAAGCTGCGCGCGCATCACCCGCACTGGGGCCGCTACGGCGGAGCCGCGCTCCCCGAGGACTGGGCCGCCTACGCGCATCCGGCCACCACCACACTCGGCTACGACGACGTGGTGGGCGGCCCGTTCGACCCGGTGGCCTTGGTGCTCGGCCTGTGTGTGCCCGACTGCCTGGCCCGACCGGTGTTGCACGGCGCACTCGGCGGCACGTTGTGGCTCTACGGCGCCGACACCGGCCGCGGCCACTCGATCGCCGCCGCCCACTTCGCTGTCAAGGACCCGCCCACGATTCGCCAATCCGGCCCCCGCCGGTTGTGGGACGAGGTCGAGGCGACCTGGCACTGGTGGCATTCCCAGGGTCGCCCCACCATCCACGACTTCGGCCTCACCGTACGCCTCGCCGCCGACGACACGGTCGAACAACAACCGTGGTACCGCACCCCCGAGCAGCCCCTCGTCGCCCCGGCCCACGATTGGGCACCGCCCACGGCCGGTTGACCGGCCCGACGTGCCCGCCACCGCAGGTCAGGAACTGCGGCCGAGCAGAACCTGCCACAGGTCAGGCCCGCGGGAGGCCCGCGTCGGCGAGCCAGGTCAGGGAGGCTTCCGCGATGTCGGGCCAACCCCGGTCGACGATCAGCGAGTGGCCCCGGTCGTCGAAACACCGATATTCGGTGGTGGCACGGGACTTGCCATATTGCTTGAAGGTGGCGCGGGTCAGCACGTCGGGCACGCTGTGGTCGAGCTTCCCGGACAGGAGCAGGAGCGGTCCGCGGGACTGGTTCCCGGTGGCCACCCTCGCGGCCGAGTTCGGGGTGAAGTTGCCCAGCGCCAACTGGAAGAGCGGCCGGGCCGGACTGGGGATGGTCCACGCCGCGAACAGGTCCTCGGACTCCTTGAGGGAGACGGTGTTGGCGAAGGCGTAGCGGAATTGGGCCTGACTCAGCGACACCGCGCGCTGGGTGTTGGCGGGGTTGCGCAGGAACGCGAACGTCGACTTCGCCTGGGCCGGACCGACCTTGACCCCCTTGATCCGGCCGGGACAGATCGCCACCGCCGCCGCGGCGAGTCCCTCGCCCAACAGTTGCTGGGCGATGAAGCCGCCGACGGAGTGGCCGATGAGGACCGGCGGGGAGGCCAACTCCCGGATGACCCGGACATGCGCCTCGGAGATCTCCGCGAGCCCGACGCCGCCTTGCTGCTCCGGCTGCCTGCGGGCCGCCAGGACCGTGGCGGGAACGCCGGGCCACTCCGGCATCAGCGGTTCGTACCCCGCCTCGCGAAACCGCTCGGCCCAGGACCGCCAACTGGTCGAGTGCAGCCACAAGCCATGGATGAACAGCACCGGTGTGCGCTTGGTCGTCATGGGTCGCCTCGCTCGCCAATGGCTGGATCCGGGGACCGCCGCGGAGACGACCTTCACGGCGGGCGGCGGTACGACGACGCCGCTCGTCCCGCCGGTCGCGCCTGCGACCGGGCCACTCGAAGATCCTTTACCGCCACTGTGTCACCACAGCCGCCCGAGCGCGCGCCGAAACCCGGCTGCGGATCGTGGGCAGCGACCGTCCGGCCCGCTGGGTCCCGTTCGATCCGGACGTGTTCGTCGAGTTGCAGATCGACGGGACTTGAGTCCCGACGGTGGCCCTGCCCCGCATCGGATCGCGGTATCGCCTCGACCGCTCCCGGCTTCATCGACACCGACCGGGTGGCGCACCGCCCGCCCGGGGCCGCGATCGCGACCGTGAGCCAGTCGCCGATCGAGGCTCGACTCTACTATTCGTAGTACGAACTATTATTGTTCGTGTCACGAATGGCATTCGCTTGTGTCGGCGACCGTGCGGGCGGAGTACGAGTCGCCGGAGCAGCCGTACATGTTGCCGTTGTAATACTGCATGTTCAGCCACCACAGCCGACCGTTGTCCACGTACTTCTTCATCGGGCGCGTGTCGGGCCGGCTGCCGAGTCGGGTGACGAGCAGGACCCACTGAATCGGGCCCGCGCGAAGGGGTGTTCCGGGGCCTGTGCGCCTGTATGGGAGGCCCGGCCCCGGCACCCGACGCTCCGATGTGACCGATCGACCAACGAACCTCGTGCCGAGGCCACCGATCCGACGCCGCCGGCCGTCGCCGGCCGTCGCCGGCCGCGCTCTTCGTGCGCCGGTCAGGCCCGCGCGGCGACCTGACGCAGGTAGGCGTCCGTCCGGTCCGGTTCGTACAGGAAGTTCTCGAAGTCGGCCGGGGTGTCGATGGCTTGGGCCACCCGGTCGGTGACCTCCTGGTGCGCGTTGCCCGCCGCGAGCAGCCGCACCACGTGCTCGGGCGGCGGCGCGAGCAGCCGGCACTACGACCACGATCGAACCGTTCCCGCCGACCGAGCCGCCCTCGAACCCTGGCTGCCCGCGCCGAGGACCGGGCCGTGTCGGGTGAGGTGGCCCGTATCGACCGGGTGCGTGCGGCGGAATCGTTCGTCCATGCCGTCCGTTTCGGGGGCACGTAGCCAAGCTGCGGCGGCACTGGGCGCGGGCGGGTCGGTGCGACGTGGCGGCAGTCAGTAGGAGCGGCTGGCTCGGCGGTCCGCGATCCGGACCAGGGCTTCCAGGAAGGCGAGTCGGAAGGGCCCCATACCCGGAGCGTCGCGCAGCCGCAACACCCCCTCGGTCCAGGCCGCCGACCGGCCTGCGGCACCGGGCGGAGGACCACCCGCGACATCCGCCCGGGCACCGACGTCGGCCGGTGGACCGGACCCGACCCGGCCCCGGAGGCCGTCCCCGACGTTGTCGGCGAAAAGCACCGTCGGGTCCAGCACGATCGCCGGCACCCGCCGGTCGCCTGGCAACTCGACGGGGCCGAACCGGTCGCCGACCTCGACGCCGAGCACGCGCGGCACGGTGCGCTCGGCCTCGTCCGGCATCGGCCGCACCGTCACTCGGACCTTCCCGTGGTGGGCGGCGACCAGGTAGGTGATCAGTTCGGCGTCGGCCGCGTCGTTCAGCAGGTGTACGTCCGGGTGCAGGAGGGCGAGCACGGAGACCAGTTCGTGGCGGAAGTGCGCTCGCGTATGGCGGCCCCCGTTGTGGCCCGATTTCGCCCACGGGCCCGGGCCCGGTGGTTCGGCGCCGGGCGGGCAGTCGTCGCACAACATCGCCTGGAACGCGTCATGCGCCTTACCCAGGTCGTGGTATCGCCCGGCGACGGCCGCCGATTCGACCAGGTGCCCGGGGATCACAAAGCCGGTCTCGGCCAACTCCTGGGCCACCAGCCGCACATCACGCTCGACGTCGGCCAGGTGCCGGGGCAGGTCGACCCAGCGCTGCGCACACGGCAGCGCCGGTTCCTCGGCCGCGCGCGGTGCGTCGTCGAGCGGGACGACCGGCACCGGACCGGGGTGGTGCAATGCCCAGCCCGACGCCGTGTCGTAGCAACCGGCCGCGGCGGCGGCCAGCACCACCGCACCCGGCCGCAGGTCGTCCGCCGTCAGCGGCCGGCATCCGCCGCCGGACCGGTCGAAGGTCCACCACCGGTCCGGCTGCCGGGCCGATGCGACGGCCACCTCGCTCGCCGGCGCCGGGCACATCTCCACCCGGCGCGGGTACGGTTCGCGTTCCCCGGGACGGCCGTTCGGCCAGTGTCGCCAGGTCACCGCGACGTGCGGATCCGCATCGTCGCGAACCCATCGGGCCACCTCGTAGGCGCTCTCGACCTCCGAGTCGGTGCCCGGCAACGTGTCGAACAGCCGCAGCAGGTCCGCGCGCCGCAGCACGTGCCGCACCGGGGTTTCCGCGCCCATCGGCGTCCGCGCCAACCGGGTGCCGGTCACCGCGCACCCCTCCAGGCCGATCAGCGCCCGTGCCGCGCGGCGCAGATCCGGTTCCGAGTACGGCGCGTGGTGCGTCCCGGTGGGCCCGTCCGTCGGAGGCCACACCCACAGCAGGCGCGCGTCCTGCTCCCGGCCGTCCCGATTGCATCGCCCGGCCCGCTGCACCAGGGCCGACCACGAGGCCACCTCGGTGAGCAGCACCCGCGCGGTGATGTCGACGCCGACCTCCACGACCTGGGTGGCCACCACGATCTGTCCGGCCGCGGCCGGCACCCGGGCCGATCGTTCGACCAGGGCGGCGCGTTCGGCCGGGCGGAGCAGCGCGTGCAGACCGAGCAGCTCGGGCGCGGCTGCCCGTCCGACCACGAGCCGCTCAAGCGATGCCCATACGGCACACGCCCGTTCGTCCGTGTTCACGATCGCGAGTGTGCGCGTGCCGGGTCGGTGTCGGCGGAGCAACTCGGCGGCCACCGCCGCCGGGTAGGATTCGGCGTCGGTGGGCATGGCGGCGAACTCGACGGTGCGCGCCGCGTCCAGGCGCCGGGCCAACTCGGCGCCGATCGGCAGGTCGAGCGCGTTCACCACCCGGGCGACCGTCGGATGATCCGGGGTGCCCAGTCGGGTCGGATCGGCGAGCGCCGACATCCACATCGTCGCCGAGCCGCCGACTGTCCCCAACTCGTCGCGCAGCCCCTGGAGTTGCGCGGAGGTCTCCAGCCCCGGGCCCATCAGGTGCGGCTCGTCGAAGACGAACTGCGTGCCGGCGTGCAGCAGTCCGAAGGACAGCGGCCAGGACGCCCGCCATTCACCGTGTCCGCGCATCAGCAGCCGGGACAACACCACGTCCTGGGTGCCGACGAAGACGGCCGGGCGGGCGGGCCGCACCTGCCAGTCGTCGGCCTCGCGTTCGGCTCCGGCGGACAGCACCTGCACGTCGACGTCGGCGCCGTGACCGAGTCGCTCGATCCACTCGACGACGAGGCGATGGGTGTACTCGGTCGAAGAACGCAGCGGCAGCACATAGACCAGCCGGCCGGGGGTGGCCCGGCGTACCGCGCGCTTGGGATGCGCCAACCGCCGCCACAACCAGGGCAGTACGGCCGCGACCGTCTTCCCACAACCGGAAGGCGCACACAACACCTGCGGCAGCTCGTCCGCGGCCAGCATCTCCTGGTACGCGTACGGCGGCGATCCCGTCGCCGTACGCACGAACTCGACGAAAGAACGCTCAGCCATCCGGTACCCCCGCACCCCGACGCCCGGCACACAGCCGGACACCGAGCATCCTGCCGGCCCGTACCGACATCGGTGGGCATATCCCCCGACCCGACCCGCGTGGATGCGATCCGCGCCCCGGCCGGCGGCTGTCGCCACTCGTGGTCGACCCGGGCACCCGGCCCATTTCGCTCTACGTGCGTTCGTGGGACCCGATGCGGCGTCCGCCGGCCTCGCCGGGTCCGTCGCCTATCGTGGGACGCATGGAGAGTCTGCCGGAGCACATAGCCGAGAACGTCGACCCGTTGCGCGTGCTTTCGCTCGACGTGCTGCGGCAACGCACCAGTGAGAAGTGGCGGGCCTATCCGGAGGATGTGCTTCCGGTGTGGGTGGCCGAGATGGACGTCCCGCTGGCCGAGCCGATCGCCCAGGCGATCATCGACGCGGTCCGCCTGGGCGACACCGGCTACGCGTCGGGCACCGGCTACGCCCGGGCCCTGGCCGACTTCGCGGCCAAGCGCTGGGACTGGCACACCCTCGCCGTGGAGCGCACCGCGATCGTGCCGGACGTGATGCTCGGCGTGGTCGAGATGCTCAAGCTGGTCACCGACCCCGGCGGTCGGGTGATCGTCAACTCGCCGGTCTACCCGCCGTTCTTCATGTTCGTCACACACATGGACCGGCAGATCGTCGAGTCCCCGCTCGGCATGGATCACCGGATCGATCTCGAGGTCCTGGAGGCGGCCTTCCGCACCGCGACCGCGGCCGGCGAACGGGTCGCCTACCTGCTGTGCAGCCCGCACAACCCGACCGGCACCGTGCACACCGAGGCGGAACTGGCCGCCGTGGCCGCGCTGGCCGCCGAGTACGGGGTGCGCGTGGTGGTGGACGAGATCCACGCGCCGCTCGCCCCACCGGACGTGTTCGTGCCCTACCTGCGCGTGCCCGGCGCTGAGAACGGCCTGTCGCTGATGTCCGCGTCCAAGGGCTGGAACCTGGCCGGCCTCAAGGCCGCGCTCGCCGTGGCCGGCCCGGCCGCCGCCGACGACCTGGCCCGGCTGCCCGTGGAGGTGGCGGACGGTCCCAGCCACGTCGGGGTGATCGCGCACACCGCGGCCCTGCGCGACGGCGTGGCCTGGCTCGACGCGCTCCTGGCCGGGCTCGCCGACAACCGACGGCTGCTGGCTCGATTGCTCGCCGAGCAGTTGCCCGGCGTGCGCTACGTCCCGGCCGAGAGCACCTATCTGGCCTGGCTGGACTGCCGCGAGCTGGGCCTGGGCGACAGCCCGGCGACGCACTTCCTCGATCGCGGCCGGGTCGCGCTGACCTGCGGCACCGGCTTCGGCACCGGCGGTGCGGGACACGCCCGGTTCAATCTGGCCACCCATCCCGACATCGTCACCGAGGCGGTCCGCCGGATGGCCGCCTCGATCTGAGCCGCGGCCGTTCGACGCGGGTGCGGCCGTTCGACGCGGGTGCGGCCGTTCGACGCGGGTGCGGCCGGCCCGGCGGCCTCGGCCGCCGCTGCCGAAGCCGCGCGCCGTCGGTGTACCGGCCGCGCCCTCACTGCGGCGGGCGCGGCCGGGCCGCGTACTCCAGGGCGTGCAGGAGGTACACGGCGGACGCATCGGTGTGGTCGTGGCGCAGCGCCCACAGCGCGACTTCGGTGGGGAACTGTACGTCTGCGAAGGCGATCACCACCACGCTGCCGTCCAGGAACAGCCGACTGCGTCCGCTGCCCAGGTCGATCCAGCTCCCGGCGACCGCGAGTGCGGCGCCCTCGTCCGCGCACGGCAGACACGCGAAGCGGCCGTCGAGCAGGCCGGCGGGCAGAATCGAGGCGGCGCGGCGGACCTGGGCCAGGTGCTCCTCGAACGCGCGCCGGTGCTCGTGCGCGGGCCACGGCAGGCGGGAGCGCCAGAGCAGGCACGTACACCACGCGAGCACCGCGGCGGTGTCGGGTTCGGCCTCGGCGTCGGGGTGCCCGGCCCGGTCGGGATGCGGCTCGGTGCGCAGCTCGTGTCCGGCCCGGATCCGCGCCTCCACCGCGTCGGAGTTTGTCGGCCGATTCGATTCTTCCTCGCTCAACGTCCGCTTCCGTTCCCGATGATCCGCCCACCCCGCCGGACAGCACGGTAGTGCAACCGCCCGGCTCGCGGGCCGTGGGCCGCTCCGGTGCGGTGTGGTGCGGGTCATTCGTTGCGGGCGGTCTCCGGTCCGGTGATCCGGGCCAGCAGGGGCAGCGTGCAGGCGATCACGCCGAGTGCGCCGATCAGGCCGGCGGCGACGGTGAGGTAGTAGCCGGCTCCGGGGGGCTGGAGGGTGTAGTGCAGTTGGGACTCCAGGAACAGTTCGGCGGCCAGGAAACCGGCCCCGATCGCCACCGCGGCGCTGATCAGCAGCGGTATGGCACTCTCCAGGGCGATCACCCGGCGCAGCGTGCCCAGTTGCACGCCGGCCAGGCGCAGTAGGCTGAACGGTCGTTTGCGGTCGTTGAGTCCGGCGATCACGCTCACCGCCAAGCTGCAACCGGCGATGCACAGGCTGACCACGATCACCACGTCGGCCAAGCGGCGGTAGCCGTCGAGCAGTTTGCCGTCGCCCAGGCGGTGGCGTTCGGAGCCGGTGAGGGCCGGAGCCTGCCGGGGGAAGGCGAGCGTCAGTGCGGTGCGCACCCGTTCGAGTACCGGCTGCGACCCGGTCGTGCCGACCACGAGCACCTGCACGGGTACGTCCCGCAGTCGCTCGGAGGTGAGCGGCGCGGCCGGCCAGCCGGCGGCTTGGTCCGGGTCCGGTCCGCTCCGGTCGATGGCGAAGTAGGACGGGACCTGGGCCACCTCGGCACCGGCCGCGCAGCGGCCGAAGCCCTGCACCGCGGCGGCCTCCCGGCACGACATCAGCGCGGCCACGATCGGCCGCGAGCCGCCGGTGTCGATCGTGGTGCCCAGCGGATTCGCGTGCACCACGCTCACACCCCGAACGCCCGGCAGCGCGCGCAGCCCGGCCAGGACCGATTCGGGGATCGGCGGCAGGGTCGCGCGCGGCACCCCGGGGGTCGAGGTCCATCCCCCGGTGAAGTCGGCCACCAGCGTGCTCCTGGACGCCGCGGTATCCCGCTCGCCGCCGCGTTCGGCGACGAACGTGGTGATCACCCCGATCGCGGTGCTGGTCACGAACAGGGCCAGGACGAGCCCGCTGATCGCCCGGAAACCAGCCTGCGGGTTGTCCGCGAGCCGCCGTCCGGCGATCAGCGTCTCGGTGCGGTTGGTTCGCCTTGCCAGCAGCCGGGCGCCGATCATGGTCAGCCACGGGCCGGCCACGATCAGGCCGATCATCATCAGCAGGATCCCGGTCAGGTACGCCTGGGACTGGCCGCTGGTGCTCTCGGGGCGGCGGCCGATGAAGTAGGTGAGTTCGGCGATCCCGGCCACGAGCGGTATCAACCGGTAGGCGCGCGGCGGGCGTGGGGTGACGCGCCGGCTCACACCGAGCGGGGAGATGCGTATCCGACGCAGCGCGAGCCGGGCCGCGATCGCCGCCGCGACCGGGACGCCGAGCGCGACCACCAGGATGTCGCGCGCGCTCAGCGACAGGTCGGCGGTGTGGAACCGCTCGCCGGTGAAGGGAAGTTGCGCCAGTGGCGCGTGAAAGAGGAAGAACAGCGCGAAGCCGACGGCTGTGCCCGCGACGGCGGCCACCGTGGATTCGACGGCCGAGACCACCGAGACCTGCCGGGGCGTCGCCCCCACCAGGCGCAGCGCGGCGAAGCGCTGTTCGCGACGCGCGGCGGCGAACCGGGTGGCGGTTCCGATGAAGATCAGCACCGGGAAGAGCAGCGCGGCCGAGGTGACGGAGAGGATCAGGATGATGCCGTTGCTGTCGGTGCCGTGCAGGCATGTGGAGCAATTGCCGGGCGTCATGGTGGACATGGCGTCGATTTGGGCCGCACCGGGAGCCTGCGCGAGTTCGTCGACGGTGTGCCCGATGATGATGATGAGCGAGTCCGGCGACGGCAGTGCCGCATCCCCGATGGTGCCGACGCGTTCGCCGGGATAGCGGGCGCCGAGTTGGTCGGCCGGCGCCGAGCGCAGCAGGTCGCCGAGCGCGGGCGAGACGTAGTACCGGCCGGGGTCGGGCACATGCGCGATGCCCGGCGGGATCGGCGAGCGGGGCCCGGTGGCCGCGACGTCGACCCGGGTGATGGTCTTGCCGCGGTAGGTGTCGGTGATCAGGGTCGCCCACAGCGGCTCGGACGACGGCGGGGTGTGCCGCGCGGCAGCCTCGGGGACCGCGGAGTTGAGCCAGGCGTAGCGGGCGTTCTGTGCCTGCACACCGTTGATGCCGGCCAGGGTGACCAGGAGCAGCCCGACACCCAGCGCCACGGCTCCGGCGGTGATGGCCAGACGGACCGCCGCCTCGCGGCCGGCGCGCAGGCTCAGCCGCAGGCTGAAGGCGATCACGGGCCCACCCCGGTGACCGAGAACGAGCCGACCTTGCCGTCGCGGACGATGACCTCGCGGTCGGCGTAGACCGCCACGCGGGGTTCGTGGGTGACCACGATGACGGTGGTGCCCTGTTCGCGGGCGGCGCCGACCAGCAGGTCCATTACGTGTTCGCCGGTGAGCGAGTCGAGCGAGCCGGTCGGTTCGTCCGCGAACAGGACTTCCGGGCGGGCCACCAGACCGCGGGCCAAGGCGACCCTCTGGGCTTGGCCGCCGGAGAGTTCGCCGGAACGGCGGCGCTCGAGTCCGGTCAGGTCCAGGCGCTCGAACCAGGTGCCGGCCGCTTGGAGCGCCGCGGCCCGGCGGGTGCCGCCGAGCAGGAGCGGGAGCGCGACGTTCTCCTCGGCGGTCAGTTCCGGGACGAGTTGGCCGAACTGGAAGACGAAGCCGAAACGATCCCGGCGCAGCACGCTGCGTTGGGTCTCGGTCATCGTGTCGACGCGGTTGCCCGCGAAGTGGATCTCGCCGCCGGTGGGGGTGAGGATCCCGGCCAGGCAGTGCAGCAGGGTGGTCTTGCCAGAACCGCTGGGGCCCATGATGGCGAGCACCTCGCCGGCGGCCACGGCCAGGCTCGCACCGCGCAGGGCGGGGGTCTCGCCAAAGGACAATACGACGTCGCGCGCCTCGATCACGGGGCGGGTATCGGCCGGCCGGGCGGTCGGGTCGCCGGCCGCGCTCACGAGCGCACCGCCGCCGACAGTGCGTCCAGCCGGGCGGCGGTCAGGTCGATCCAGCGCAGGTCGGATTCGAGGTGGAACAGCCCGTGGTCGGCGAGCAGCGCGTCGATCAGGTTGCCGGCCCGTTTGATCTCCAGCAGCTCGCGCATCCGCCGCATGTGCGAGGCGCGTTGCGCGTCGAGGTAGCCCTGCGCGTCGCGGTCCAGCATCAGGGCCAGCACGACCTTGGCGAACAGCACGGTCTGCAGGTGCGGTTCGGCTTCGACGGGTTCGCCGAGCCAGGCCTCGAACTCGGTCGCCCCCTGCTCGGTGATCACGTAGCGCTTGCGGTCCGGTCCGGAGCCGGCCTCCGACTCGTTCACCACGACCTTGCCGTCCCGGGACAGTCGCCCCAGCGTGGCGTAGACCTGACCGAAGGACAGCGGCTTGCCCCGTCCGAAAAAGGTGTCGTAGTCCCGCTTGAGGTCGTAGCCGTGACTCGGCTCCCGCTCCAGCAGGCCCAGCAGGGTAAGAGGAACACTCATGGCCGTGAATATACGCTCAGCGTATACACCGCGTCTATACGCTCGGAGGGCACACCGATCGCGCACCGAAGGCACCCAGCCGCTGCACATCCCGCGCCCCCGCGCCGAGCCGCGGCTGACGTGACCTCTCAAATCGGCCCCCGATCCGAGCTGGCAGCGGTCCACGGCGCGTTCCGGATGCACCCGGCGGTCCGGCGAACATCAACTGTTGACGTTTTGGTCCAGACCGCTTACCTTCCAATGGGCTTTTTGGTCCAGACCAATTCGCCCTGGCGACTGCTGCCTGGTCGCGGTTGGTGTCCCATTCGGCAACGGCCCGGCCGGGCCGCCCACTCACTGCACCGTCAACGGCGACAAGTGCGACGGCTCGCCCGACGTCCCGCCCTCGGCTCCCGGCGCACCGCACGCCACCACCGTCACCGCGCACTCGATCGCACTCGGCTGGACCGCCGCGACCGGCGGCGACTACCCGGTGGCCGGCTACGAGGTGGTCTCGGGCGGCACCACGGTCGCGACCGTGCCGACCGCCTCTGCCACCCGCACCGGCCTCACCCCGGCCACCGCGTACACCAACGCGGTCCGGGCCAAGGACACCCGAGGCAACCTCGGCCCGCTCGGCCCGCCCGCCACGGTGACCACCGTGGACCCGGCGAGCGATCCGAGAGCAGCGCACGCAAGCGAGAGCAGCGGGCGCGAGCGAGAGCAGCGGATGCGACCGAGAGCAGCGGGCGCAGGTGAAAGCGGGCGGACTCGGATGCGGCAGGCAGCGCGGCGAGAGCGGCGCACGCAAGGGGGAGCAAGGCATGCAAACGAGAGCAGCGCACTCAAGCGAGAGCGGCGCACGCATGCGAGCGAGAGCGATGCACGTAGACGAGAGCGGGCGACGGGCCGACGAGGGCAGCGGACGCAGGTTCGGCACGGGACCGCACGAGTGGGCGCCACGTTTGCGCCCACTCGTGGCGCCGTGACCGATCAGGCGAAACCCGCGACCGAGCGCGGTGTGTACGGCTGTTCGAGACGGTCGATCTCGTCCTCGGTCAGGGTCAGCGACAGCGCCGCCACCGCGTCCTGGATGTGTGTCGGCTTGCCCGCGCCGATGATCGGCGCGGTCACCCCGGGCCGGCTCGCGATCCAGGCCAGCGCCACCTGGGCGCGCGATACGCCGCGTTCCTCGGCGATCGCGGCGACCGCCTCGACGATCGGCCGATCCGCCTCGCCGTACAGGGTCTTCCCGAACTCGTCGGTCTCGCTGCGTGCGCTGTCCGCGCCCCAGTCGCGAGTGAGTCGACCCCGGGCCAGCGGGCTCCATGGGATCACGCCGACCCCCTGGTCGGCGCACAGCGCCTCCGCGCCTTCCGCGCAGGGCCGGACCGGGTGTGCGTCCGGTCAGCCGGACAGGCTGTCACGGCGGTTGCGGGCGAGCACGGACAGCAGTTCGTAGCCCACGTGCGCGGCGGCGATGCCGGTCGGTTCCGCATGGTCGTAGGCGGGCGCGACCTCGACGATGTCCGCACCGACCACGTCCGGTCGGTGGCTGACGCCGCTGTCGAACGGGACCCGACCACCGCGACGTCCACGTACTCGACCTCGCCGGCGCGCGGCAGGCGCGCGAAGGTGGCGAGTCCCGCGAAGCACGGTACGCGCGTGGCGTCGATGAGGCCCTGCGGAGCGCCGGTCATCGCTCGGTCCTTTCGGTGCCGGGGCCGATCGACGCGGCCGATCCGGGCGGCGGGTCGGTCGCGACACCGGCCACGTGGTTGGAGACCGGCGGGTCCTGGGACGCGACGAGCCGCCGCCTGGACGTGCGTCTGCACACCGTGCGTGATCGGGTGGACAAGGCGATGCGACTGACCGGCCGGCGCCCGGAGGACGGCGACCATGGTTTCGATCCGTGGCCGGCGGCCCGCATCCGCCGCGACAGTCCGGGTTGATCGTGCCCCATCCCCAGGCGCCGGCCCGCCGCTACCCGACGACCTTTCGCGCCCTCGGCACAGCCGGCGCTGCCGGCGCGGACTCGGCGGACGACGTCGATGGGGTCGATGGGGTCGATGGGGTCGAGGTATCGGCACCGGCACACGCCAACAGTCGTTCCAGCGCGAAGCTGCCCGAGCCGAATACCACGATCAACAGCAGCGACCAGCAAAACATCGCGGAGGCTTCTCCACCGTTCCGGATCGGCCACAGGTCCAGTTTCTGGTGCTCGGTGAAGTAGGCGTAGGCCATCGATCCGGACGAGACGAACGCGGCGACCCGGGTGCCCAAACCGAGCAACACCATTCCGCCGCCCACGAGTTGAATGACAGCCGCGTACCAGCCGGGCCATGTGCCGGCGGACAGGGTGCCCCGTCCGCTGTCCGGGAAGCCGAACAACGAGGCGGTGCCGTGGCAGGTGAAGAGCAGTCCGACGACGATACGGAACAGGCCCAATACATGAGGCTTGACGGATTCGATGACGGCGTGCGGAACGGGTGACATCGGACGGCTCCTGGGGGACGGAGGGCGGGAGATTGGTCCAGACCAGTTTCGACAGGTCATCCCCGCACGGACAATGCCGTGCTCGGCAACCGGCACAAAGTGGCAAGGAGCCCGAGTGGACACCGTCGGGCGAACCGAGCACCCTTCGCCGATCGCGGCGCCGGCGCTCGAAGTGAGAGTTGCAACAGGGGCGCAACGACACCCGAGTTTCGTTTGACGTCCGGTGGATTCGCGGGGACAGTGTGTGTGCGCACCGATGCGAACAGTTGCCCTACCCGCGATCGGGCGTTTCCTGGTCGACCCCGCACACCCTTGCGAGGAGTGATCCGTTCATGGGCGTTTTTGCGTCGAAGGCTCGCGGCCGAACGATCCCGGAACGGTCGGCGCGCTGTCCGAGGACGCCATCTCGGCATGCAAACAGCGATGCTGTGGCTGGGAGTTCACCTCGGATGAGCCGGCGCCCGCACCCGAGCTAGCCCATGCGCTCCGCTGCCGATCACTCATGACGCGCGTGCGGGCACCCGCCGAGCGAGGCTCCGGACCGGTCCGAATCGCTTGCCGGCGCAAGGCGATCGGACCGTTTCCGAAACGGAAGCGGAAGTGCCGCTACCGGGGGCTCCGGTCGCATACGGTGCGGCCGACTCGGACATCGCCCACGCCGACAGCGGGTGCGGCCGGCAACGGGAGGCCGGTCACGCGCCCGGTGGACCGCGTCCGACCCGAGCGGACCGCCCCTCGGGTCCACCGCCGTCGTATATCCCCTCCCACCGACCATCGTTCAGGGATCCCAGCCCGTGTTGCGATTACTCCGCCGTCCTCCCCACGTCGCCGACGCGGCCCGATCCGGTCGCGGCGACCGGCACTTCCCCGCTCGCGCCGCCCGGCCTGCGAGTACCGCTGCGAGCACCCGTCCGCAACTCTCGCCAGCAGCACGCCCATTCGCGTCCAGTCGGCTCCGCCGACCCGGTCCGGGGAGCGAACGCGGATGAAGATGCGTCCCTCCCGCTCCCAATGCGCAGGCTCCACCGACACCGGCCTTGCGGGCACGGGCCCGACGGGCACGGACCCGACGAACGCAGGCCCCGCCGTGGGCGCCACGCGCGCAGGCCACGACGGCGAAGGCCCCACCGGCGCAGGCCCCGCGGGCGCAACGTCTGCGCCGCGTCCCCCGTTGCGGGCCCGGCTCGCCGCCCGGATCCGCCCACGAGTACGCGGCCTGATCACCCTCATGGTCGTCGTGCCCTCCGCGGGCATGGTCTTCTTCGCCGGATCCGCGATCCTGGCGATGGTCGAACAGGCCCAGGCCGCCGACCACGCGCACGATCTGGTCGGCGTCTCGGCCGACGCCGGCGAGGTGGGTCGCCGACTCCAGGCGGAGAGCGCCGCCGCGGTGACCCTGCTCTCCCGTGGCCCGGGCCCGATCACCAGCGCCGACTACCGCACCGCGATCGACGCGAGCGAGGCCGCCGTACGTCGCTACCAGGACCGCCGCCGCGGCCTGGAACCCGCCTCCACCGCCGAACGCGACGCGCTGGCCGCCGTGGACACCGCGCTGCGCGGCCTGCCGGGCCTGCGCACCCAGGTCGACCAGCGGGGTGTGGCCACCTCGGCGGCGGCCGTGCGCTACTGGGCCTGGATCGGCACCACCGTGGACCTGCGCGCCCGGGTCGCGCTGGATCCGGGTGTGTCCACCGGCACCGCCGGCCGCCTGCGCGCGATCACCGCGCTGGCCCAGGCCCGTGCCGCGCTCGGCCAGGAACAGGTCACCGTGCTGCGCTCGTTGGGCGCCGGTCCGCTGGGCGGTCCGGTGCTCAAGGCGGCCTCCACCGCCCGCGCCGCGCACGATCAGGCCCTGGAAGGCTTCGCGGTGACCGCGCCCGGCGCTTGGCGAGACCGGCTCGCCCGGGCGCTGGCCGGCCCCGAAATGATCCGGGTCGCCCAGACCGAGGACGCACTCGGCCGCGACACGCCGGCAGCCGACGTCTGGCGCGCCGCCCTGGCCGAACGCGCCGACCGGTTGTGGTCGGTGGAGCAGCGGGCCGACACCGACGTCGCCCGCGAGGTGGCCGACGTGACCGGCGACCGGTGGTGGCTGGCCGGCGTCCAGGGCGCGGTGCTCATCGGCGCGGTGCTGGCCGCCGCCGCGGCCGCGGCCTGGCTCGGCCGCCTGCTGCACCGCCGCCTGCAGACCCTGGCCGAGCGGGTCACCGTGATGACCCAACAGACGCTGCCCGCCGTCGAGGCCGACCTGCGTCGCCGCGACGCGCTGGCCCCGCACGAGAGCGGTCGGGCGTACGCGGTCAAGATGCTCGGCCCGCAGCCGAAGCGCGAGCGAGGTGCGGACGAGATCGCCGATCTGGCCCGCGCACTGACCCAACTCGCCTACAGCACCGTCGAACACAGCGCGTCGCTGGTGCTGGCCCAGCGCGAGTACAACGACGCGCTCGGCGACGTCGCCCGGCGGATCCGGGTGCAGACCAGCCGGGTCAGCAGCGCCCTGGACCGGCTCCAGGCCTCCAACCTGACGGTTGATCAACTGGGCACCGTCTTCGAGGTGGACCACGGCAACGAGGGCACCAAGCGACTCGCCGACTCGATCGCGGTGCTCAGCGGGCAGCCGCCGACCCGGTTGTGGCCCGACACCCCGCTGTACGAGGTGGTCCGCGCCGGCGCCCAGCGGGTGACCAACTACGAGCGGCTGCCCGATATCGCCTTCAAGGGCATTCCCACGTCGGTCACGCTCGCCGGCGACACGGTCGGCGCGGTGACCCAGATCCTCGGCGAGATCGTCGACAACGCGGCCCGGTTCTCCGGCCGGCACGAGGTGGAGATCACCGCCGAACGCACCGAGGCGGGCGTCCTGGTGCGGGTGCGAGACCAGGGGGTGGGCCATCGCGACCCGGAGCTGCTCAACCGCCGACTGCGCGCCGACCTGGACGCGTTGCCCTCGCTGCGCCAGACCGGGCTGACCGTGGTCGCGCTCCAGGCCCGCCCGTTGGCCATCGAGGTGGAACTGCAACCGGGCACGGACGGCGGGACGGTCGTCGAGATCGTGCTGCCGCACACGATCATCGCCTCGGTGGGCCGGCACCGACGCCGGGTGGAGCACGTCGCCCGCCCGCCCGCACCACCGTCCGGCCCCGCGCGGCCGATCGCCCTCGGGTCTGGCCTCAACGGCGCCGCCGCAAACGGCGTCGGCCCGAACGACAGCGGCGCCAACGGCAGCGGCCCGCACGCCCCCGGCGCGGATCCTGGCGCCACCGGCCCGATCGCCGGCGGCCCGCTGCCCGCGGACTGCGCGCCCGAGTTGACCGCGCAGGGCCTGCCCCGCCGCGAACGCCGGACGGCGCAAGCGACCCACTTCCGTCGTACCGCCCCACCCACCCGTGACATAGCGCAGGCCAGCGCCGCCGCCGCCTCGTTCGGGCGCGGCGCCCGTGACCTGCCCTTCACCCGGACCCCCAAGGAATCCCCATGACCGAGCCCGCCGTCGACCAGAGCGTGCTCGACGACTTCATGCGCCAGTTCGTGCACGACCACGCCCCCGACATCCTGCACGCGGTCGCCGCCAGCGGCGACTCGCTGCTGGTCGCCCAGGCCGCACTGCCCGGTCGCATCCGTGCCGACGAGGCCGCGCAGACGGCGTGGATCGCGACCGCCGAGAAGATCGCGTCGAGCGCACCCGGGGCCCTGCTGATGCAGGACTACAGCGCCGACCTGATGGGCCTGGGGCCGGTCAGCGTGCTGATGTCGCAGGCCGAGCACGGCCTGCTGCTCACCATGGGCAACACCAGCCCGGGCCCGGACGGACAGGTGCACCCCTCGGCGCTGATCGTGGCGACCACCTGGAACGCCGACGTCGGCAACCTGATCCGGGCGATGCACGCACTGATGGAGCGGGTCGGCCCGTCGCTGACCCCGCTCGCGCGCGGTCGCGGTCTCCAGCCACAACCCACCCGGATGCCGGCCCCCAGTCGGGTCTTCTGATCCCCCGCACCCGGCTGTCCCGTCCCGGACGACCCGGCCATCCGCCCCGGCCGTCCGGAGCATCCACGCGCCCGGCCCACCGGCCGCCCCGGCGCATCCGCCACGCCCGGCCCGCGCGCGGCCCGAGAGCGCGTCGCGCATCGTCGCGCGACCCAGCCGGCAGTCCCATCCGGAGTTCGTACCCCGTATCGCCGAACCTGCCGAGAGAGAGACGGACATGCGCAGCATCACACGTAGACGGATCCGAAGCACTCGCACCCCCCTGGCCATCGCCACCGGCTTACTCCTGGTGTTGTCGGCGTGCTCGGGCAGTGCGGCCGGCGACGACAAGGGCAAGGGATCCGACGCCGTCGCCAAGATCGGCCTGCTCACCCCCTCTTCCGGCCCGTACGCCGCGGTGGGCGAGGACACCCGCGCGGGCCTGGAGCTGTACCGCGACACGCACGGCGGCAAGCTCGGCGGGCTCAAGGCGGACATCGTGGTGCGCGACGAGGGCGCGGGTCCGCCGACCGCCGTCCCGGCCGCGACCGAACTGGTCAAGCAACAGAACGTGTTGGCCATCACCGGCATCGTCAGCGGTGGCAGCGTGGCCGGTGTGCTGCCGATCGCGGCCGCCAACAACACGGCACTGATGGGCGTCGCCGGCCGGCCCGAGTTTCCCGATCCCAAACTCACCGCGCACGTCTGGTCGTTCAACACCCAGTCCTACGAGGCCGGGGCCGCCGCCGGTCCCTGGGTCAAGGAACACGTCAGCGGTCCGGTCTACGCGATCGGCCCGGACTACCAGGGCGGTTGGGACCAACTCAAGGGCTTCACCGAGTCGTTCACCAAGGCCGGTGGCACCCTGGCCAACCCGGACGGGAAGACCACCTTCACCCCGTTCCCGGCCACCCAGAACTTCCTGCCCTACCTGAACAAGATCGCGCAGAGCGGCGCCAAGGCCGTCTACGCGTTCTACGCGGGTACCGCGGCGGTCGACTTCGTCAAGCAGTACAAGGCCTCCGAGGCCGCCAAGCTCCCGCTGTACGGCAGCGGGCCGCTGACCGAGGGCCGCCAACTCGACGCCCAGGCCGACGCCGCGGCGGGCATCACCACGTTCGCCACCTACGGCGCGGACCTGGACAACCCGGCGAACCGGGCCTTCGTGGCCGCCTGGCAGCAACGCCACCCGGACCGCAGCCCGACCATCTACGCGGTCGCCGCGTGGGACATCGCCCGCTCGCTGGACACCGCCATCGCCGCGGTCCGCGCCGAGAAGAAGACACTCACGCCCGAGGCGGTGAACGCCGCGTTGGGCAACGTCGGACAGATCGACAGTCCACGCGGAGCGATGCAGTTGAACCCGGCCACCCACTCGCCGGTGCAGCAGTGGTACCGCTTCGAGGTGCGCAACGACGGGCCCAAGCGGGCCAACGTGGCGGTCGAGCAACTCGCCGTCCTCGGCGGCTGATCCGTGCGTCCCCAACGTTTCGTCCATCCACGCGAGGAGTCGCTCTTGTACGCGTTCGCCGAAGCCGACGACATCACCTTCCAGTTGGAAACCCTGCAGGACCTGCTCGACCCCAGCACCCGCATGGTGCTGGACTCGCTCGACGACCCGACCGGCCAGGAGTGGCTGGAGATCGGCCACGGCCTGGGCAGCATCGCCCGCGAGTTGTCGCGCCGGATCGGCCCGACCGGCGTCGTGCACGCCACCGACCTCGACGCGCGTCCGGTCCCCGCGCCCGCCGACGGCGCGCCGATCCGCACCTTCCCGCTGGACCTGCGCACCGACGAACTGCCGCGCCGGCCCTACCGGGGCATCCACGGGCGGCTGGTCCTGCTGCACATACCCGAGCGCCGGGCCATCCTGGCGCGCCTGGTCGACGTGCTGGAGCCCGGCGGCGTGCTGGTGATCGAGGACTGGTACTGCCCCGAACCGCCGCGCGTGCTGGCCTGCGCCGATCCCGCCGACGAGAAGGTCTTCACCGAGGTCGTGGCGGGCATCCTCGCCGTCCTGCGCGGTCGCGGCGCCGACCTGGAATGGGCGGCGGCGACCAAGGAAGCGTTCGTCGAGGCGGGGCTGATCGACGTACGGGTGACCCGCTCCGACGCGGACTGCGCCGGCCCCGGCCTCGCCCACCGCCTGTACGCGTGCAACGCCCGCCAGCTCCGGGCGCAACTGATCGCGCTGGGCGTGGACGAGGGCCTCCTGGACCGCTTCCAGGAGGTCGCCGCCCAGCCGGGTCTGGTCACCACCGGTTGGCGGCTGATGTCCACGATCGGCACCAAGCCCGACCCCCGCTGACGCCCCGCCCGGATCTCGGTCGCCTCGAACACGGGGCGGCCGAGAACCGGATCGGCCGACCGCGCACTAGGCTCACCCCGGGTCACGCGCCATCGCTCGCGGCGGTGTCGCTCGCGCATGCCTCTGCTCGCGCGTCCTACAGTTCGCGCACCGGTTTGCCGGTGAGGTAGGCGGTGATGTCCTCGACCGCGTCGGTGTAGGCGAGGGTGTAGTTGCCCTGGGTCGCGTAGCCGATGTGCGGGGTGAGGATGGTGTTCGGGGCGGTCAGGATCGGGTCGTCGGCGGGGATCGGCTCCACCGGGTATACGTCGAGCGCCGCGCCGGCGATCCGGCCCTCGCGCAGGGCGGCAAGCAGCGCCGCGTGGTCCACGATCGGCGCCCGCGAGGTGTTGACCAGGTACGCGGCGGGGCGCATCAGGGCCAGTTCGCGGGCGCCGACCAGGGACCTGGTCCGCTCGCTGTAGCGCACGTGTACGGAGACGAAGTCGGCCTCGCGGAACAGCTCTTCCTTGTCGACCGCCGTCGCGCCGACCGCGGCGGCCTGCTCGGCGGTGAGGTTTTGGCTCCAGGCCAGCACCCGCATCCCGAACGCGGCGCCGATCGTGGCCACCCGGGCGCCCAGCTTGCCGAGACCGATCAGGCCCAGGGTGGAGCCGGCGAGGTCCAGGCCGACGCCGCGCTGCCAGCCGCCGGCGCGCAGGCTCGCCTCCTCCGCGCCCGTCCGCCGGGCCAGTTCGAGGATCAGCGCCCAGGTCAGCTCGGCCGCCGGATGCGGCAGCAGGCGCGTACCGCACACGGTGACGCCGCGGGCGCGGGCCGCCTCGATGTCGATCGCGGCGTTGTTCATGCCGGTGGTGATCAACAACCGGAGTCCGGGCAGTCGGGCGAGCAGGTCGGCGGGGAACGGGGTGCGTTCGCGCATCGCGATCACCGCGTCGAACGGCGCCAGTCGCTCGACCAGTGCCTCGGTGTCACTCACGTGGTCGGGCGACGCAAGGCGGCGCGCTGTCCTACCCGGTGCGCGCGTCGGTCAGTTCGGGCTTCGGGATGCGCTACCACCCGGTCCTGGAGTACACGAAGCTG